>NZ_KV795580.1:0-388 GCF_001809035.1 Eikenella sp. HMSC061C02 | reverse complement strand
AACCGCAAAAACATAAGCCGGACAAGCCCAGGTGGCAGCCGGCAGTCTAGGAGGGAGTAATCATGGGCAGGAAACGAAGCGCCAACAGCAACCTGCCGGATAGAATGCTGGCGCGCAAACGCACCCGAAAAAACGGCAAGACCACCGTCTATTACTACTACGACGGGCGGGAAGATGGGCGGCGCAAAGAAATCCCGCTTGGCACGGACTACATTGCCGCCGTCCAAGAGTGGAGCAAACTCGAAGCAGCCAAACTGCCCAAGTCCGCCCGTGTTACCTTTCCTGTTGCAGCCGAACGCTACCTGCAGAATATCATCAGCCACCGCAGCCGCAACACCATTTCCAGCGCCAACAACGCCGTGCGCAAGCTGTCTAAGTTTTTCGGCGG
>NZ_KV795579.1:0-13346 GCF_001809035.1 Eikenella sp. HMSC061C02 | reverse complement strand
GGATAGTCTAACCTAGTTATCTAGGACAGCCCCAAGGATTTTCAGGTAGCCTTTAATTTGGCACTAAACCGTGGGTCGGATACTGGTATCCGACAAAACGTTATGCTGGAAATATCGGATTCGAGAGTCCGACCTACGGCTTTCGAAACAGCACGGGCTAACTGCCATGCCGATTGCTCAAGCCACTACGTATCGATCTACGTTGTGCATTGTTGATCGACTATAAAAAGGCTACCTGAAACTTTAGCTTCGCAGAAATCCGCTTCGCTCATTTTCAGGTAGCCTTCCGTTATGCTTCAACGTTACCGGCGTAACACTTCGGGTTTACCAGTAACCCATCACTTTCCACCAAACGCCGCCGATAATCACGAAGACGGCGAGGTTGACCACGCTCATGATGAAGCCTGCTTTCCACCATTCGCCCAAGGTGGTGTAGCCGGAACCGAAAATCACGGGCGAAGTGCCGGTGGCGTAGTGGGTAAGGGTCATCATGATGCTGGAAGAGGAGGCCAGCAGCAGGGCGTAGAGCATGGGGGGCGCACCCAGAGCCAGGCCGGCGGCATAGAAGGCGCTGAGCATGGCGGTGATGTGGGCGGTGGTGCTGGCGAAGATGTAGTGAGCATACATGTAGGCCAGAAGCAGCAGGGTTACCGCGCCAACCCAGCCCATGCCCATGCCGCCGATGCCGCTTTCCAAGAGTTTGGAGAGCCAGGCAATCAGACCGAGTTTGTTGAGGAAGGTTGCCATCATCACCAGGGCGGAGAACCAGGTAACGGTGTCCCACGCGCCTTTTTCAGTCAGGACATCCTGCCAAGTGAGCACGCCGCTGAGCAGCAGCAGGGAGAGGCCGAGGAAGGCGGTAGTGGTGGGGTTGACGGCGTAGGCTTTGCCGAAAATCATGGCCGGAATGCCTGCCCACAGCAGCAGCAGGATGGCAAAAATCGCCAGCATGATTTTCTCGCCGCGGTTCATCGGGCCCAGTTCTTGCAGCTTGTCTTTGGCAAACTGAGAAGCGTTCGGGGTTTCTTTGATTTCGGGCGGGAAGAATAGATACAGCACCAGCGGCATCAGGAACATGGCTGCCAAACCGGGCACAAGCATAGCAACAGCCCAAGTGCCCCAGCTCAGATGGATATCGGAGTTGGTGGCTTTGGCAATCAGATCCACGATCAGCGGGTTGGGCGCGGTGGCAGTGATGAACATGGCAGAGGTAATCGGGTTGCTGTGGTAGTTTACCAAGGCCAGGTATTTGCCGATGCGGCTTTGCGTGCCTTTTTCCGGGTCGGAATCGAAGCTGCCCGCAATGGATTTCATAATCGGGTGGATGATGCCGCCGCCGCGCGCAGTATTACTGGGCGTTACCGGAGCAAGAATCAGCTCGGAAATGGCCAGGCTGTAGCCGATGCCCAGGGTTTTCTTGCCGAACAAGGAGATAAAGTAGTAGCCGATACGCGAGCCCAGCCCGGTTTTCAGGATGCCGCGCGAAATCATGATGGAAATACCGATGAGCCAAATCAGCGGGTCGCCGAAGGAGCTCAGCGCGTCTTTAATGGCCACGGTGGCCGGATTTTTGATCGGGTTGCCTTCGGGATCAAGCTCGGGCACGGTTACCTTGGTAATGGCCACCAGCATAATGGCGAGAATCGACAGCGCGCCGATGGGCATGGCTTTGCCGATAATGGCGGCAATCACGCCCACAAACAGCGCCAACAGATGCCAGGCATTGGGGGTAACGCCCTGCGGCACGGGAATGACAAACCAAATCAACAGCGTCAGCGCAACGGCCACCGCCATTGGTATGGGTTTAAACCCGAGTTTGTTGTCCATTTCCTACTCCTTAATTCAAATTGATGAAAGTACTGCAACCAATGAATTGTCTAGCGCATTTTAGCAGTTTTTTACGTAAATAGAAGGAATTTACTTTGCTAAAATTTATCGTGAATACAATGAATTGTTGAAATGATATGAATGCGGAGGCATCGAGGCGGCGCAAAATGGCAAAGGCTACCTGAAAATCGGTGGGGATTTTCAGGTAGCCTTGATTCGGGGGTTGGCTGTTATAGCTGCTCTTTTTTCACGGCAGCCAGGGCGCGGGCGAGGTTGTAGGCCAGTACGTCGTCCACTAGGCGGGGCACTTCATCTAGGAAAGCCTGCTGCATATTCTGCACCATCAGCGCGGTTTGCCGCTGAAGCGCGGTTTTCACCATGCCGGATACGGCATCGGCCAGATGCGGGCGCAGTTTTTCGGCCAGGCGTTCGAGCAGGACTTGCTCGCTTAGGCAGAGTATTTTGTGTTGCAGATTGCCGGGCAGGGCATAGGCATTGAGCAACACCACTTTTTCGGCAGCGGCGGCTAGCGCAGCGTTGCCGGGCTCGGCTTGGGCATCGTATTCGGGCTGTGCGGCCGCCTCGGCGGCGGCTTCGATTTGTTCGGCTATGTCTTGATCGGGCGTTACCGTGGGTTGTGCGCCGCCCAGCCATACGGTGGCCTGCTCGACCACGGGCTCGTCATGGCCGACGCGCAGGGAGTTTTGGGCGGCCAGCCAGTCTTCTTGAAACAGGATTTGCGGATTATTCAGCTCGGCTTCGGAGCTGGCGGTTTGCAGGTTGTGCTGTTGCTGCCAATGTTGGAGATAGGCTTGATAGGCCTGTTTTTGTTCGTCCAGATTCAGGCGGCGGTGGCGGCTGCCGCTGAGTGCGCTGGGGCGCGTGCCGGTGCTGGCGGTTTGTGCGGCAGGTTCGACCACGGCCACAGACGCGAGGGTGTGAAGCGGTGCGGTGCGGGGTTCGGCAGTAGGGGCGGCGGCCGGGGCAGGCGTTGGGTTGGCCTCGGCCACCAAGGTGTCGTATAGGAAGGCGGCCGAAGGGTGGCGGTTGGATTGGGCGGCAGGCGGTTGTTGTGCCTGTTTGGCCAGATGGCGGCGTTTTTGTTGCAGGCGTTCCAGGCCTTTTTCCCAATCTTCGGTGTCTGATGCGGTGGATTGCGGGGAGGAGGTGTCGTCGTTGAGGGTGAAAACCAGGTTATCTTGCGCTTGGGTCATGATGGTTTTTCCGAGGAGAGGTTTGCTTGGTATAGTGAATTTAACTTAAACCAGTACAGCGTTGCCTCGCCTTGCCGTACTATTTGTACTGTCTGCGGCTCGGCCGCCTTGTCCTGATTTTTGTTAATCCACTATATTGACTGTTTCAGGTAGCCTTTCATTGCTCGCCGTGAGGCTACCTGAAAACGTAACAGACGATATTATTTCATAGAACATCACAAATCAAGCATTTATAATGCTTTCTGTTATATTTCCGTTCCGCAATCGTTGTGTTTGAAGCTGATTTTTATCCAACAAAATCAAAGGCTGGAAATTTTTTGCGGAACGGATTTCCTACCTTGGCCATGCCTTAATCAGCCCGTCATGCCGGGCGGCGCAGTCGTTATACAGATGCACCACCTCCAGCGCCCACGGCAGCATCACCTTGCCCGTTGTGCCAGATAATTCAGGCAGCCTTGGGCATGGGGTAGCCAAATCAGCCGGCAGTTCAACGGCGTTCGGCAATGGCGGCGTTGAGGACTGACACCCCGCTTGCATCAGTGCAATCGTCAATATACACAGGCCGCTCGATAATTTTTTGTACCACTTCACGCTGCACTCTCACTTTCTCGTCCCGTTCGGACTTCCCTTGTTGATATTCCACGCTGGCCGCACGGGCGGCTTTTTGCTGCTGCTGATGCTGCTCTAGCATCTTGGCGGTAATATCAGCCGTGGCCGCATCGTAGCCCGCCTGATAGCGTTGCCTGCCATACCAATATTCCCCGCCCACCACCGCCGCCAACAGCGCGGCAATGGCAAGCGGTTTCCAATATTTCAATAGCTCACTCATAGCGTCTCAACATTTCCTGATAGTTTTTTATCTCACGCTCCGCAAATTCAAACGCTGGCAAATCTGCATTGTTGCTGGCTTCTTTGGATTTAGCCTGCCATTCGGCAATCCTATCCATCAGCCATTCTCTAGGGCTTTGCATGATTAGCCCTTACGGATGCAGCCCAAACAGATACTGCGTTTTGCCGCCGTTGCCGCGCTTGGTGGCGGTTAGGATTTGATTGCGCTCAGCTGAATTGTGGCGGCAGCCGAAATGCACCCAGCCGCTTTCGCCGCGTTCCGGGAATTCGTAAATCAGCTGGTCAAATGTGATTTCCCCGGCATCGCGCATTTGGATAATATCGCGTGCCAGTTGCAGATTACTGATACCGGCCGCATCAATATCAGCCGCCGAGCCGAAGCGGTGCGCTGAAGTTTTCGAGCCGCCCACCGCGCCGTTTACCGCTGCGCTGCGGAAGCAGGATAAAACGTGGATGCTCACTTCGCGCCCGTACTTCTTGCCCAGCCATGCGCGGATTTTCTCCAAGCGTTCGGCAGTCTTTTTGATGTTCCCCAGCTCCTGCTCGTTCGGCTTGTTCTCCAGCCCGAGCCGCCTGCCGGTGGCGCTGTTGGTCAGTTCTCGATAGGTAAAGTGTTCTGTGATTTTGGTTTCCGGTGTCATCTCGTTTCCCTTCTCTCTTTCAGGTAGCCTTTGCCTTTGCGCTGCAATATCCCCGCCAGCAAGTGAATGCGGCGCGAACGCATCACGAAGTAAGATGCAGCTGCTACGTTGAACATGATTTCCGTCCAATGGTGTTGCCGCCAAAGCGCATCACGGGCAGCAAGAGTTTGCCGCCGCCGGCCATAAAAATACCTCCGCTTAATAACGGAGGTATTGTGGCAAACTTCTAATCGGTTACGTTTATTGGCCGAACAGCATCCGGTTGAGTTGGCCGGCGCTGGTATCGTCAATCATATTCTTGCTGATGCCCAATACAATCTGCTGCTCTATCTGCTCCGGTGTCATATTGGGCGTTCCCCAACAACCGACCACGAAAGGTAAAATCATGGCTCGCCTTACTCATTTAGAATCTCTCCAGCTCGCCGCGACTTTGCTGTCCGGCAGGGAATTTCATGAAACACTAAATAAACAGGTTGAATATCTGTTCAACGTAGCCGAAAAAATCCTAGAAGAAGACGACAGACGTAATCCGCCAGGATCTGTCGGGATTAGGACGTTTGATCTATAGTTGGCAGTGCATTAATCCGGCGCAGCTCGTTCTCAAGTTCTTTAACGGTTGCGCCGAGACAACCGGGGCAAGTGTCCATTTTCCAAGCAAGTTCCCGAGCCACAAATTTCAGCGTCTCCTTGTCTTCTTTGGATAATCCGGCAGCATCTTGGATATCCGCTTTCGCTCTCAACACAACTTTAAGTTCCAGGTTTTCTTTCATCTTCTTTCCTTTCTCAAAAATATTTGCGCCCCTATTCAGCCAACTTTCTGCCGTCATGGCGTGCCACAGGGAATGCCCGGATTTCCTCGGCAAACAATTTGCCGTTTTTTTGATATACAAAAATATTCCTTCCAGAACTAATCGCTTTACTAACAGCACCTTGGGAAATTTTTAAATCTTTAGCCGTACGGTGCTGTCCGTTTTTTCTCGCATATTCAAGCAACGGGACTTTTTCCATAAAACACTCCAGTTCAAAACCATAGCTAAATATAACCGCAGGTTATTGTAATGTCAATACCTGCGGTTGTTTGATTTTGATTACTGTTGGTAATAATATGTTTCCCAACCAAGGAGGCAATATGGCTGTAAAGAAACGCGTGCTAACGCAAGAAGAGCAGTTTGAATGTGCTGAATTAAAAAGTATTTTTCAGAAAAAAAAGGGGGAATTGGGGTTATCTCAGGCAGCGGTAGCCGATGCGCTCGGCATTTCGCAAAGCGCGGTCAATCACTATCTGAATGGCAAAAATGCACTCAACGCCTCCGCTGCCAGCAGGTTTGCCCAGTTGCTGCAAGTTCCTGTTTCCGATTTCAGCCATCGTTTAGCTAAAGAAATTAATATGATGTCTATCGGCATTGATGTAGAGAAGCTGAAAGCGATGGGAGAGGATGCGCTAGCAGAAACCACCACCCTGCAACTGATGGATGTTGCCGGCTCTTGCGGGCAAGGGGTAGTCAATCCTGAATACCCATCCCTGCTCCGCTCTATTGAAATTCCCGATGCCGCCCTGTTGCAATTATTGGGAACAACCAACCTGAATAACGTGGAGCTGGTTTCTCCGGATGGCGACAGTATGGAGCCCACCATTCCGCGCAAAAGTATCATTTTGGCAAAAACCAATACCAACGTATTCGACGGTAGCGGTATTTATTTCTTCACCCTAGACGGGTACAGCTATATCAAAAGATTGGCACGTGGAAAACACGGCGTGATTAAAGCTACTTCCGACAACCCAGCCTACTCGGGAACAAACTTTGAGATTTCCCCGGAAGAATTCGACCAGCTCACTATCCATGCCAAACTTTGGAAAGTGCTGCCGTTGGAGTTTTTGGATATTTAGAACAGAGAGATAAACAATGAGCAAACCTGAATCGAACAGACAAAAAAATCTACTATATGCTGCTTGTGCCCTCATCTTAATATTGTTGTTGGTTATCTTTTTCTTGGTCGGCAATAACCGGCAGCCTACCAATACTATCAAACCAACCGCCGAAAATCGCCTACCTGCTATTGCTTCGTCGGAAACAGATCAGGACAGTAAATCAAACTCTGAGCGAGTTCAGCAGTTTATGAATGGGTTAAAGACACAGGATGCACAAGCCGTTTTTGCTTACTTGCAGCAAAATAAAGAATTAGAAGCCACTTGGACGGCAGCAAGCAAAGAAACAGTTACAGTATCCGCATTTAAATATCCTCAGATTCCCAATGGATTTGTTATTGAGACCAACTTTCACGCCATAAGCGAAAATGGAAGGGAAACTGTTTATAACGTATTGATGGCAGATGAAAACACAGATGGTGTGATTGACCGAATCATCTACACAAATGTGCAGAACCGTAGTGATGAGCATGTTTATCACAACCCGACTGATGAGACCTCCGTCATGCTATGGGAAGTAGCATTGAGAGAGCTGGCTAGAGCATCCCGTTTGCCCCATTAATCCACGAGAGATAACCAACGATGAAAACCATCTACATAGCCCAAGCCTTTTCCTACGAGGTCAAAAAAGGCAAGACCACCACCAAACTGCTCAACGAGCAGCCGATACAGTACGCATCAGCAGACCAGGCAATCAGCCGGGCAAGAAGGATGGCGGAGACTAAGGCCGGAGCGATTGCGATAGCCCAGCAGTTTGACGAGGCTACGGGCGAAGCAGGAGATTATGAGGTGTTGTGGCAGGGCGGGACGTTGCCGCAGGGGTTGATTGAGGATTAGTGCTTCAGTAAGGTAAATGTAATTGCACTATATAACTAAAAAGATATAATATGCCGCTAAAACTTTTTATCCATGACCATGCAGAGCAGGATTTAAACCGCCTGTCCCAGCATGATGAAGATGGCGTTGCCTATCTTGACCATGTGATTGCATTGATAGAAGAAGAGCCTGATTTATTTGACAATCTGGCAGATGAAAAGTTTTATCGAGACTACGACCCGCCCATTGGCTTGCTGGGGATAACAGTAAAAAGAATAGGGGTATTATGGGAGCAGCAGATAAGGGTTATGCGCATCCGGCTGGATGATGAGACCGTGATACCTTACAGAATCCTCTATTGTGTGCGGCATGAGCGACAACCGAACGGCGCTTTAAGTAGGCACCTACATATTTTAGCGGTTGCCCACAAATCTCTTGATTGTTTTGACTATCAGCCGAATCATAAGTTGATGTGTAGGGTAAGGAATGATTATGCAAACATCTACTAAATTATGGTATCAATGCGGCGTGTTAATCGTCGCTGCAGTAGCTGCACCGATGGCGGAGGCTACGCCTAGGGCATCCTCTGCCATGCCAACCGCCTGCTATATCAACGGCCGCCCCGTCTCTGCTTGCGTGTCAGCCGGTAAGTATCTGAACCGCGTTCGCAGCAATCCGCGCAGGAGGGCGGCAATGGATAGAGTGGCCGGCAGAATAGCCGACCGTTTAGCGCAGGATATAGGCGGCGAAACCATTGTCAGCCTCCGCTTGAGAAAAGGGTTCACTCAAAGCGAGCTGGCAAAGGCAGCCGGGGTTCAGCAATCCTATCTTTCACGCATTGAGCATAACCAATATTCTCTGCATACTGACACCCTGTCTAAATTGGCTGCTGTTTTGGAAGTGAGCGTAGACGAAGTCAGAAATGCCTTTAACCGCCAATGGGAATACTTGGAGAAAAAAGCATGACCACTGCCACCTTAGCCGTCCAATACTGCGACGAAATCATCCGCCATGCCGGTGAATTGAAATATTCCCTCATCGGCGTGCGTCCCGGTTTTTACCTTATTCCAGAGAAAACGGCTGTTATCCCGCAGTTGTGCCTCTGCATCACTTATCACATCCCAATAACTTGCCAAGGTTTTGTGCCGGGAGCCCGGATTCATATTGATATTCTGCGCAATAAAACAGAGGTAACGTTGACATTGGATATGGTTCCTGAAGCTTCTGAGAATACAGAGGGGCACGATTCTTTGAATGGGGTTTTAATGCAAACCATGCTAAATTTCCCTGTGTCTAATCAAGACCTTATTCATACAAGATTAAGAGTTGGCGATAATGTTCTCATTGAGAGCAATCAGCCTCTTAAAATAATGGATATGCAAAGTTTCGCAGACGAATCCCCTACTTTAAAACCTACCAGCTTCTAACATTCCACCAGCCCGCCCCGCGCGGGCTTTTCTTTTGCCCGTCAAATCGCATCCAACTGTAAACCAGTAGCTGACTGTGGCCGCCATGCGCGGCTTTTTTTATTGGTTGAAATCTTGAGTTTTGCCGACTTTCGCCGAGGTTGTCTTAATTTTTTATTCTACTAATCAGATAGATGTAAAAATTACCGCTAATTATATTACTTGCGGTATTGACTAGTTATATAACCGCTAGTAATATGTGCCCCAACAAAGCAACACCGCTTACCGCCACCCTCAAGAAGCAGCAGTCAGGCCGGAGGGGAACTTGGGCAAAAGACAGACAGGCCAGGAAGCCGCCGCCCCTATCAACGGTAAACGAATTTTTAACAGAGCCTCTTCATGGAGGAGGCTTGATTAAAAGTTTGTAGATTACCTAGTGCGCCGCCTTGAGTTCCCATGCCGAGGGGAACCTTGCAGCAATTCGCGTGTTCATGCGCTCGAGTAAGCATGCACACCTTTGCGGGGCGCAGCCCATACCGCAGCGCGCAAAAAAGGCTGTCCTGATAAAACGCAGTACAGGGTGGCGCACTAGGTAATTTAACCAAGGAAGAGAGCAATCATGTTACACATCGATAGACACCACGACAGCCAACTAGCCGCCCACTTAAGCAGCCTAGACTATGACAGTTATGTGTCCGACACGGCGGACGAAATCATAGCCGACAGCATCTTGGATGACATCATGCACCGCATCAGCCTGCAAGCTCAGGACGAAATACGCAGAATCGTTTTAGAGATGGCTGAAAAACGCATCCAAAAAGAGCGCGAAGATGTAGAGAAAGAAAGAGAGCAAGACGAACGCGAATACCGCGAAGAGTGCCTCAACGAAGCATACTGGAACAGCTTCTAACGCAAGGGAGAACATTATGCAAAGCAATATAGATTGGAAGTGCAGCCGCGCCATTAAGGTGCTACAGCGCGGCATCAACCTTATCCAAGGCACAACGCTGGATGAAATCCTAGACGAGCTAAGCCAAGAGATGCAGGATGCAATCATCAAACACATGATGGATAAAGCCGACAGCATCATCCGCGAAGAAGAGGAAGAGCGCGAAGAAGAGCGGCGCGAACAAGAACAGCAGTTCATCGGCTTAGCAGCCAACCAATAGCCACAGCCAGCCGGTGGGCTGGCTATCTGAAATCAGAAAGGAAACATCATGAGAATCAACAAACTCAAAAAAGCATGGACGATTATGCAAGTGCTGGGAGTGTTTGATGAGCACAAACAAGACTACATCGACCAGCACGACTACTACAGGGCTGGAGATTTCGAGCATGTTCGCAACCATATCGGCGACCAATTCAGCATTGCGGTGAGAGCCGGCGAAGATGCAGATAAATGCCTAAACCAAGCCAAGCAGCGCGTAGTGAGCGCGCTAGGTGGCACGCATAAACAGTACATGACATTTGCTTGATTGGCGACAGACCCCCAGCCGGCGGTGGGGCAAAACACCGGCAGCAGGCGGCGGCTGAACTCCTACACGGGGAATCCCACCTCTAACTACCGCTCACCTGCAATCCACAGCACAGAGGCATGGCCGCCCTGTGTGCCGCCCATCTTAGGATGGGGAACGCCCGTGCCAGGCCTATTTCCTGCCTGATAGGAAGCACGTTAAACAGACTAGGAGGGGCAGGAGGGTTTAGCGGTTTGGGTGAGACAAAACCGCCGAGCGGGTGCGAAGCCCGCACCAATAAACAAAAGTCGAGATTTTTTACACATCCCGGCAGACATAGCAAAAAACAGCAGATTTTTTTACAGATTGGATTAAAAAATGAAAACCCGCATCGCCGCTTGGATAGCGGCTATTTTTATGGGCGCGGCCTTTACCGCCATGCCTACCCTAGACAGCCAAGACCAGTATTTACAGACAACCCAAACAGAGACCGCCGCCGAGCGGGTAGCCAAGCTAGACCAGCAAGCCTCACAAGAGGCCGCCGAACTGGCGCGGCAATATCAAGAGATGGACGACCGCGAAATCATGCGCGGCGTGGTGTATGAGCCGGCAGAGTAGGAGGCATCCATGATTTTCGAACGTGAAGTTTATGCCAACGTAGAAGTCGAGATTGAACTGGAAGAGGTACTCGAAAGGCTCAACAAGGATGGTATAGGCCAAGTCGAGCAATGGCTGAAAGAGCAGAAAGGCCAAGAATTAATGGCTGCCGACACTATCAGACTTTGCGACCTTGCCCAAATAGAAACGCAGAATATGCCGCTTCCATATTATTTGAGAGAGTTATTAAGTATGACATTTGGAAGAGACTTTGGAGTGCAACAATGAGCAAACCCCAATCCATGCTAGAAAAAACCTACCCAATAGAAGCCAACGCCATATTAGGTATGGCATCGGGTATCGCAGCATCAGCCCTGCATCATTACCAGCTCAACCCGAAGAGCGAAGAGAGCAAGCTGTTTGCAGAAACAGCCATCCCCGCCGTTCGGCACACCATCATGCCGATTGTAGAAGATGCCTACCGGATTGCCGCAGACCAAGACGACAGCCAAGACGATTTCCTGCTGGCAGTACACAAAACTGTCTTACTGATAGAACAGGCCATCGACAGAGCCGTAGAACTTAGCTTGGCCGAAGAAACGCCAACGCCGACCATCCAATAACCACCGGAGCAAATCATGACCGCAAACACCCAACTAACCCCCGCCCAAAAGGCACACCGCCTGAAAGACTTTTTCCAAGCCCCAGCCGTGCAGGCCAAGATGCGCGAACTGCTGGACAAAAACGCCGCCAGCTTCGCCACCAGCGCCATGCAGATAGCCAACAGCAATCCCATGCTGCTAGATGCCGAGCCGATGAGCATTTTCAACGCCGCCGTGATGGCCGCCACCCTGAACCTGCCCATCAACAACAACCTAGGCTTTGCCTATATCGTTCCCTACCGCAACAAAGGGCGCGTGGAAGCCCAGTTCCAGCTTGGCTACAAAGGCTTTATCCAGCTAGCCCAACGCAGCGGCCAGTTCGAGCGCCTGGTATCCCTGCCCGTGTATGAAGCCCAGCTGATAGAGGAAGACCCCATCAACGGCTTCAAATTCGATTGGAAACAAAAGCCGGCAGAAAACGAGCAGCCCATCGGTTACTACGCCTATTTCAAACTCATCAACGGCTTTACCGCCGAACTATACATGACCCGCGAACAGGTGGCCGCCCATGCCGGCAGATACAGCCAGTCTTTCAAAAAAGGCTACGGCGTATGGGCGGACAACTTCGAAGCGATGGCGCTCAAAACAGTAACCAAACTGCTGCTGTCCAAACAAGCCCCGCTGTCCATCGATATGCAGAAGGCCGTACTGTCCGACCAGAGCGTGATTAAAGACGTGACTGGCGAGCAGTTCGACTATATCGACAACCAGCCAGCCGACCCCGTGATGCTGCTGCCGGTGGATGATGCCTTGTTTGCCACCCTGAAAGAAAACATCAGCACCGGCGAAATCAGCGTGGAGAGCGTGCTGAACGGCAACTACGACCTGACCCCCGAACAGAGGGCAGAGATTGAGAGCTTGTGATGCTTATCCGCTGTTCCGCCATCCACAAAATCATCGGCCTGCCGCGCAGTAAAAACGACAGGCTGACCCAGACCGCCAAAAGCCACCTTATCGAGCAGGCAAAGCAGGAGCTATTCGGCGTGGCAGCCTTTGATGGCAGCAAGGAAACCGAGAAGGGCAACGTATTGGAGCCGTTCGCCATCCAAGGCAGCGGCCTGATACGCGGCAGGCAATACGCTAAAAATACCGAGCGGCGAGAAAACGGCTGCATCAGCGGCGAATGCGACATTCACGACCCCAAGCACCGCCTCATCATTGACACCAAATGCAGCTGGGATATTAAGACCCACCCGTTCTTCCGCGAAGAAGCCGAACGCAAAGTCAAGGAAGCAGGCTACGACTGGCAGATGCAAGGCTATATGTGGCTGTTCGACTGCGAACAGGCGGAAATTGATTTTTGGCTGTTCCCCTGCCCGGAAGACCTTATCGGCCAATACGGCGACCCCGAAAAACTGATTGATGCTATCGAGCGCATCCCGCTTCGCAGGCGTGTTACCACCGTAACCGTCAAGCGAGACCCTGAAGCCATCGAGCGCATTCAAGAGCGTGTGGACGTTTGCCAAGAATACTACCAACAACTCATGCAGGAGCAATCCCAATGCTGAACAAAGTAATCCTGATAGGCCGCCTAGGCCGCGACCCTGAATGTAGATACCTACCCAACGGCGAGGCCGTGTGCAACTTTTCTATCGCCACAGATGAAAGCTGGAAAGACAAAAACGGCCAGCGGCAAACGAGAACGGAATGGCATGCGATAACCCTATACCGCAAGCTGGCCGAAATCGCCGCGCAATACCTGAAGAAAGGCAGCCAAGTGTATATCGAAGGCCGTATCCAATCCCGCAAATACACCGGCAAAGACGGCATCGAGCGCACCGCGTTCGACATCATCGCCAGCGAAATGAAGATGCTGGATAGCAAATCCAGCGGCGGGGCAGAGCAGTACACACCAACACCGCAGCCAACGCCCCAGCCAGTAAAACGGCAAGCATCGCCGCAAGCTGTGCCGCAAGATGAACCGCAAAAACATAAGCCGGACAAGCCCAGGTG
>NZ_KV795578.1:18609-27657 GCF_001809035.1 Eikenella sp. HMSC061C02 | reverse complement strand
TTGCCGATTTAAACGGCAAATTGAGTGCGGCCTATACGTTGAAAGTGAGTACCGATACCCGCACCGGCACGAAGATAGTAGGCGGCATTTCGCTGTTGGCGGACGGGACCAGCGGGCAGTCTGAGGTAGTGATTCAGGCGGATAAGCTGGTGCTGTGGAACAACAAGAAGCTGCCGATGTTCACGGTAACCGGCGACAAAACCTACTTCAACGGGGATTTGATTGCCGATGGCTCGATTTTGGGGCGGCACATCAAGGCCAACCAAACCATCGAAGCACCGGACATCCGGGGCGGTACGTTGAATATGGCGGATGGGCGCTTCATTGTGACCAAGGAGCACGGGGCGCAACTGCGTTCCGACCCCAACAGCAAGGTGGGCACGCAGGTGGATTATCGCGGCCTGATTGTACGCAACGAGAAAGGCCATGTGATGGTGCGGGTGGGTAAGCTCACCAATTGGGGCGATGATTGATAGGAGGGTGAGATGGCCGAGGAATACGGCATTCAGATGTACGACAACGACGGCAACATATTAGATACCAATTTGGATTCGGCGTTAGTGGTCGAAGGAACCATTATTCTGGGTAACGACCCGATTGGGCGGCTGGCTTTAGACCTCCTCTTCCCTTTGCGCGATAAATTCAAAGGTATCTTCATCATGCCGATATTCCACTCCTTCTGTATTAACAGCGGGACTGAGCACGCTTCCACGGTGTATTTCGACCAAAGTTCGCTGTGCTGGAATATCAGCTACGACGCCCGTAGCGGGGTAAATCGGAATCTCGCCCACCACGGGGGCGCTTTTGCAGGAAGGCAGTTTTTATATGGCTACGTCAACTGATTACGGACTGGCGGTGTATAACGAGCAGGGGGTAAATGTACTGGCAAAAAACCTGTTCTGCCCGAAATTAATCGGCAGCATGACCCTGCGCCTGCGCGGTTTGGACAGGCCGCTGCAAAATCTGACGGTACTGGCTGCCGACGGGCGGGAATTGCCGATTGACGATGCCAGTCGCAACCTGCCGCTAAAAAAACTGCTGGAACGCGGTTTGCGCCAGGGCGCAGAGGTGCACGCAGCAGGCATGATGCGCACCCGGGGCGGCACGCTTCGCACGGCCTGCACCATGCGTTTCGAGTTCTCGCTGTACGGCGGAGAACGGGACAGCGCCCCTCTGTTGCCGGCGGTGATTCACGGCTGGGGCGGCGGCTACGATGCGTCCAAATGGGAAAAGGCAAGACGTTTGGTGCATTCGGTGGTTTCCGGGCAGGATTGGCAGCTGGCCAGGCTGCTGAACAAACTGCGCTACGGCGGCGGCCGCCCGGCCGATTATCCGAAATACCGGCTTGATTGGGCACAAAGCCAAGAGTTGGGGCGGGGCTTGGCTACCGGACTGCCGGTGACCATGACTTTCCGCAGCCGCGCCTTGAGTGCAACCGACAGCCCGCAGACGGAATTAGACGGCTTCGGGCTAGTCTCTTGCTGTGGTGGTCGTTTGTATGTAGAGATGTCACCGAATACTGAAATCACGGTGCATTTTTACGAACTGGCCGGCATCCCGTGGGAATACTTTGCTCAATGTTCGACTGTGGAGCCGCCGCCGTCTTACGGCTTGGTGGTGTACCGCTACGAACCGGCACCAATGAAGTTTGTGATGACGGTGGGCGATACCGGCGATATGTTCGGGATGACGCAGCAGCCTTCACCGTTCGAGATGGGCTATATCGACCGGGGCAGTTATGTGTTTCTATCAGATTCCGCGCTCACTTTGGAGGACTTGGCGCAGCGTATCGGGCAGGAAAATTCAACAATCAAGCAGCAGATGTCAGAACTGTTTGAAGGGTCTCCAGATAAACCGTTGCGCTACGAAGTCCTGAATAACGCCCGCCCGTATCTGCGCCTATTGGCCAGTAATGCGGCCATCCGTAAAGGCCAGGCAATCACGGTACGGACTGACGGGCAATCCAACCAGGGGGCGATTTACACCGTTCAGGGGGGGCACGACTACAGCAAGGTGTGCAATATGCTGACCCACGGCGCTGCGGGGTTGTTCAAGCTGCCCGGCGGCGGACTGATGAACGCGGTGGGCGGCACGATGGCGCACAGCGCATTCGAACGTTCGGTGTCGAATCGACCGATTTATGTACGCGGGCCGAAGGTGCCGGACGACTACAAAGGGGCACCGTGGAATCGTAAAGTGCCGGTTAGGATGTCGGATGTGTATAAACGGGCCGGGTTGGACTACCATGCGCCGCAGCACAAGCCGTCTTGGGACGAACTGATGGGTAGTCCCAGCGTCCTCGACCGATTTAATAACTTTTTGAACACCCATACTTGGCAGTTGCAGCGGGCCGTCAATCTGTTGTTTAAGCTCGATCCGGTGGTGGCCTACGAAGAGAACACTGCCTACTCCGCCGAAGAAGCGGCCAAGCGGCGTCGCGATTTACGGATGCAGAAGGAGCGCTACAACGAAGCCGAGTCGCAGCGTGAGTTTGAGACTTGGGGCGGTTGGGACGTGGAGGTACAAAAAGAGATTCAGGCTGCAACTGCGGGGCAAAAAGCGTTGATGGATTTGATTGACCTCGTGCTGAACTCCTCAGAGGAAAACCACTCAGACCAGATTCCGTTCTGGGGTGGTCAGGGCTTCCGGCACAGTGACGACAAACTGGAAGTGTATAAGTACGTCTCGATTAAATCCGACGGCAAAGCCTATCAGCCGCCTGAATACGTCCCGGAAAACTGGATTTTGTGCCGGTTGCCGGTATAGGCACATCACTACTGAGACCCTGACGGGTCTTTTTTATTGGAGACAATATGGAGCAAGTCAATTTAGGCAGCCTGCCCGACGGGACGGGCGGCGATAGTATTCGCGTTGGGTTTCAGAAGTGTAACGACAACTTTACCGAGGTTGCGGAAAAGTTAAAGACAGCCGGCGGCACATCCGCCGAAGAGTTGAAGCAGATTAAGGATGCTGCTACTGCTTTGGCAGAGCGGGTAGAGAAGCTAGAGACAACAGGTGGCGGCGCACCAGCTGGTGAATTGGCGACGCTGAAACAGCAGCTACAGCAACTGCAAACCAAACTGACGGCGGCGGAACAGGCGGCCAGCGGGGCGGTTAGTAAGGCCACTACCGCGCAGCAGGCCGCAGCAACCGCACAGCAGACGGCGACATCTGCACAACAAGCGGCCAGCGGTGCGGCACAGACAGCCAACGCAGCGAAGCAGGAAGCGGCGGCGGCAAAGCAGGCGGCTGACGGGAAGGCTCCGGCGAGCCATACGCACACCCACAATCAAATTAGCGATTGGGATTCAGCCCTGACGCAAACGGTTACTCAGGCGCTGGCCGCCGCCATGCCGGCAGTGAAATCCGAAACCGGGTACATGAAGCTGCCGAACGGGTTGATTATCCAGTGGGGTCTAGCTTCCGATAACGGCGACCCCAAAAACTTCCCGATCGCGTTCCCCAATAAGGCATTGATTCTGGTGGGCTCGGCTAAGTGGGGCGCTGCCAGTAAAGAAACCAGTATTAACGCGAATATCCTCGACAACGCCCGCTTTACCATGATTAACGGTAATGGGTATGACAACGACACATCACCGAACTACTGGCTGGCCATCGGTTATTAATGGAGGCAGACATGACTATTTTTTACTCAAAGACGACTGGCGGGTTTTACGACAACCAAATCCATACCACCCTACCGGAGGATGCGGTAAAGATTACTGCCGAATACCATGCCACGCTGCTGGCCGGTCAAGCGCAGGGTAAAACCATCCTGCCGGGTAAAGACGGCAAGCCAGTGCTGGCTCCACTCGCTCCCAGCCATCTGCACCAATGGAACGGTAAAGACTGGGTGTTGGATAAGGCCGCCGCCTCCCAGTTGCTGGCCGAAGCCATCGACAACGGCACTAAGGCAATTAACGATTTAGTAGATGAAGCCTACCGCCATGTAACCCGCTTCTGGCCGGAGTACCAACTCCGAGAGCAGCAGGCTATCGAGTACAAAGCCGGTGGTTATAAGGGTGAGTTACCGACTCAAGTCGCTGCCTTTGCTGAGCCTGCGGGTAAAGGAGGTAAAGAAGCTACCGATATTATCCTTGCTCAAGCGGCGAAACTTCGTGTCACTCTGGAGCAACTGGGCACCCTACGGATGAAGAAGCTTGAACTCAAGAACCTGAAAACCGCAGCCGAAGTTGATAAACGTGCGGCGGAGATTGTGACTGCCATTCAACCGCATCTCCATGAGCTAGAAAAGGTGGGCAAATGATTTACCTAGCTTTGTATCACGGACACCGAGACGGTTGGAGTTTGAAGTCGATACTCGCCCGTTGCACAGACGGACTCACCCGAGTGCTCACTAAAGGCCGCTACTCACACTGCGAGATTGCGGTTATTGAGGAAGAGATTCAGTACCCGGCACACATCGTAACCGTGGACGATCAACCTGCTCCCCTGGTGGGCACTTGTTACAGCGCAAGTCTCCGGGACGGCGGTGTACGTCGCAAGACGATGCTTCTACCCCGCACAAAGTGGGACCTGATACCCATAACCGACGACACACAACTTGAAGCCCGGCTCCAACAACTGTGGGAGAAGACACAGGGTCAGCCGTATGACTTATCTGGGTCGCTAGGCGTGGTCTTTAAGACGAAGCAGCACGAGCGCAAATGGTTTTGCAGCGAGTGGTGCGGCAGGGTTTTAGGGCTGTCCGAGTCGTGGAGATTCTCTCCCAACGATTTGGCAGCCATCTACAGCAAGGAGGAAAAATGACCACACTAGGTGTAACTACTACCGCAGGTCATGTGATTAGCCTGAGCACGTTTGGCTTCTACGGCACTCTATTAGGTATGCCGCTGGAAGCCTTGGTACTCGGTGCAGTCGCAGGTGCTCTGCAACACGGTTTGAAAGAACCGGGCAGTCGAAAGAACGGCATCCTCGTCATCATCGTCAGTATGGTGCTGGCCGGCTCTATCTCGCCTTTGGCGATCGCCTACCTGTCTCTCAGTCTCGGCTTGGAGCAGGAGGTTTTTAAAGCAGCAATCCCTGTCGCAGTAGGGTTTGGTTGGTCTTGGGCCGCCCCACTGCTGAACGATAGTCTGCGACGTTTGTTGGCAGGCTGGATTAACAAACTCGGAGGACAAAATAATGAACCCTGAAATGATCTCTAGCTTACTGGCGGCCACAAATATTGTGGCGATGGGCGCCATCTTTGTGTACTCGGCGTGTGCTTTGTCGGTCAAAAAATGGACATGGAGACACCCAGACCTCTGGGTTCATGCGTGTTTGATCGGAGGTGCACTCGCGGTCATCGGGCACAGTGTGGAAACAGGCCAACCTCACAACTGGACAGAGGTTATTTTTAACGTCGCAGCCGCCGGTTACTTCCTTGTGCGCTCCCGACGGATTCATTTGTTGGATGGTTTATTGAGGAAGAAATCGAAATTACCGTTGAGCCAGCGCAGCAGTTAGTTTCAAGCTGCCTGAATGATTGAACAGATGGAACTTGCCCGCACAACGCGGGCTTTTATTTTGGAGATTAGAAATGGCATTACCTGAATTACCTTGGATTGCCGAGGGGCGCAAACATATCGGCTTGGCAGAGATTCCTGGCAAGCAGCATAACAAGCTCATTATTAACTGGTTGATTGGTTTGGGTGCTTGGTGGAAGGACGATGAAACCCCGTGGTGTGGGACCTTTACTGCTTACTGCTGCCGTACCGCCGGACGAGATTTACCGAAGCATTGGTACCGCGCTAAAGGTTGGTTGGAAAACACCACCAAACTGTCGAAACCCGCCTACGGTTGCATAGTGGTGTTTGAGCGGCAGGGTGGTGGGCATGTCGGCTTCCTTGTCGGAGTAACCGCAGATGGGTACCTAATGGTACTGGGGGGAAATCAAGGGAATCGTGTCAGCATCGCCAAGTTCAGCAAAGACCGTGTAGTGGCGTACCTATGGCCGAACAAAGATGGCAAGCCATCCTACCCGGCCGATGGTCGCTACACCTTGCCAGTGCTGACCTCAACCGGTCAAGTCAGCCGTAACGAAGCCTAAAGAGAAAGCCCCGCATGAGCAGACAAGGTGCGGGGCAGCACTTCCAGAGAGATACTGTATAAGAGTAGGGAGGGGAAGTGCATAAGTCTAATTATACCACAACGTGGGGTTTGAAATGAAAGCAGAATTACCGTGGGAATGGTGCCAGAGAATGATCGGCACTTGGGAGGCAGAAGCCAAAGCCGCATCCGAAGCCGGAGATTATGAAACGTGGAAAATTGCGGACCGCGAACTGACCAATTACCGGCAGATGTTGGAGCAAATGGAACGTTGATGGAATGTACATATCACAGTGACATGTACAAAAGTGTCATCAAATTAAATATGAGGAAGAACTAATGGGATTTGTCATGAAATACTGGCGATGGTTCGCCGGTGGCGGAATTGCCGCCCTACTGATCGGTGCCCTACTCGGCTATGGTGAATACCAGTACAGAGCCGGAAAGAGAGCCGGGGAATTGAAAGTACAGGCCGAGGTTGCGGAAGCCGTGAAGCAGCAGACGCAAGCCACGTTAGAGAAAGAGCGGCAGGCGCAAGCGCAGTTGGCGCAGGCCCAGGCTCAGATTGAACAGGAGAGAGAAAATGCGAAAACTACCATTACTGCTTTGCGTACTGAGCGTGATCGCTTGCGTGAGTACGCCGACACACGTCGCCGCGCCGTGTCCCAAACCGTTACAACCTCCGGCGCATCTGATGGCGCGGAAGCTGCCCGAGGCTGGCAGCTATTCAGCCACTGTTCTGAAAGACTTTCAGGATTGGCAGAGGTAACTGACGGCTACCGAAACGACCTTGCCGAGTGGCAGGCGTATGGTAGGATTATGGCAGGTCAGACTCAATAAAAGAGTTTGGACAAAGTTTGCCGAGGTGTAGCCTAATATGCTGGGTTTAGCCAAAGTTTTAGCAAGCGGTAGATTAGCTAAATCAATTAGTTATAGAAAATTCCCGTGACTCATAATCCTTTGGTCGCTGGTTCGAGACCAGCCAGACCCACCAAGAATAGGCTCACAGGCTGCACTCCGTTGCAGCCTGTTTTCTATCAGAGGCTCTTCTGCTGCCAAAAATAATGCTGGTAAAATCCACAAAAATCCTGTATAGTTCGCGCTCTTGAACCGGAAGCGTGGCAGAGTGGTTTAATGCAGCGGTCTTGAAAACCGTCGTGGGGTTAGACCCACCGTGAGTTCGAATCTCACCGCTTCCGCCAAATTGAAAACCTTCGTTGCAAAACGAAGGTTTTTTGTTTGGGCTGTTCCATTGGCTGATAAAAGGCTACCTGAAAATTTCGCTTCGTTCCATTTTCAAGTAGCCCTATTCTTTTTCAGGTAGCCTTTCCTGGCTTACCCATCCAGCCCTTGCTGCACCATCTCGGCAGCGCGCAATACGGCGCGGGCTTTGTTTTGGGTTTCCTGCCATTCGGCTTCTTCATCGGAGTCGGCCACAATGCCGCCGCCGCTTTGCACGTAGAGCGTGCCGTTTTTAATCACCGCGGTACGGATGGCGATGGCCAAGTCCATGTCGTTGTTGAAACTCCAGTTGCCCACCGCGCCGCCGTAGATGCAGCGTTTGGCCGGCTCAAGCTCTTCAATGATTTCCAGCGCGCGCACTTTGGGTGCGCCGGAGAGTGTGCCGGCGGGGAAGGTGGCGGCGAGGATGTCCATATTACCGATGCCGGGTTTGAGCTCGCCTTCCACATTGGACACGATGTGCATCACATGCGAATAGCGTTCAATCACCATTTTATCGGTTACCTTCACGCTGCCGGTTTGGCTGATTCGACCCACGTCGTTACGGCCCAAGTCGATGAGCATAACGTGTTCGGCGATTTCTTTGGCATCGGCCAGCAGGCTCTCGGCTTGAGCGACATCTTCTTCCGGCGTTTTGCCGCGCAGGCGGGTGCCGGCGATGGGGCGCACGGTGATTTGGTTACGCTCGCGCCGCACGAGGATTTCGGGCGAAGAGCCGACGATGTGGAAATCGCCGAAATCGTAGTAAAACAGATAGGGCGAAGGATTGAGCGTGCGCAGGGCGCGGTAGAGGCTGAGCGGCTTGTCGGCAAAGGGCAGGCTCATGCGCTGGCTGGGCACCACCTGCATACAGTCGCCGTCTAAAATATATTGGCGGATCCGGCGCACGTATTCTTTATAGCGCGCTTCGCCGGTTTCGTGCTGCGGTGTGGTTTGTGCGCTGCCGAGCGAGAGCGGCAGGGCAACGCTTTGGCGCAGCTGTTCGCGCAAGGCTTCGAGCCGCTCGCGGGCTTTCAGGTAGTCTGCTTCGTCGGCGGCCGGGTCGGCATACACGATGAGGTGGATTTTGCCGCTGAGGTTGTCCACCACGGCCAGCTCTTCAGAAAGCATGAGCAAAATATCGGGCGTGCCGATTGGGTCGGCTTTCGCAGGCTGTTTCAGGCGGTGGGCGAGCTGCTCGAAATGGTAGATGGTTTCATAGCCGAAATAGCCCACCAAACCGCCGATGAAGCGCGGCAGGCCGGGGATTTCGGGCACTTTATAGCGGGCGTGGAACTGCTCGATAAAGGGCAGCGGGTTGCCTTCGTATTGCTCGACGATTTGGCCGTCGTGGTACACCTCCACCCGCCGGCCGCTGGCTTTCAAATAGGTGCGGCTTGGCAGGCCGATAAAGGAATAGCGGCCGAAACGTTCGCCGCCCACCACGGATTCGAGCAGGTAGCTGAAAGGGCGGTTGGCGAGCTTAAGGTAGATGGAAAGCGGGGTATCCAAATCGGCCAGCAGCTCTTGCACCAGCGGGATGCGGTTGTAGCCGGCGGCAGCTTGTTCGCGGAATTGTTGCAGGGTAATCATGGTGTGGATTTAAAACGGTTGGGATTAGAGCTACCTGAAAAATTATAGTGAATTAAAATCACCATGCTACCGCGTTGGCTCGCCTTGACGTACTGCTTGTACGCCCTGCGGCTCGCCGCCTTGTATCATTTTTATTTTAATCCACTATTAAAGGCTACCTGAAAACGTAGCGCAGCGAAGTTT
>NZ_KV795578.1:0-18509 GCF_001809035.1 Eikenella sp. HMSC061C02 | reverse complement strand
CTACCTGAAAACGTAGCGCAGCGAAGTTTCTGCGAAGCTAAAACCTTTCGCCAAGTATTTTCAGGTAGCCTTTACAGTCGGCCTACTCTTCCGGCTGTTCGCCGTCGGTGTCGTCGCGTTGGCCTTCGGTAATCTCGATATTGATGCCGACTTCCTTGCGGATTTGCGCTTCGATTTCGGCGGCCACTTCCGGGTTTTCCTTCAGCCACACGCGCACGTTGTCTTTGCCTTGGCCGATTTTGTCGCCGTTGTAGCTGTACCACGCGCCGGATTTTTTGATGATGCCGACTTTATCGCCCCAGTCGATCAGCTCGCCTTCGCGGCTTACGCCTTCGCCGTAGAGGATGTCGAACTCGGCTTGGCGGAACGGCGGCGCCACTTTGTTTTTAATCACTTTCACGCGGGTTTCGTTGCCCAGGATGTCATCGCCCTTTTTAATTTGGCCGATGCGGCGGATATCGAGGCGCACGGAGGCATAGAACTTGAGCGCGTTGCCGCCGGTGGTGGTTTCCGGGCTGCCGAACATCACGCCGATCTTCATGCGGATTTGGTTGATGAATACCACCAAAGTGTTGGTTTTCTTAATGTGGCCAGTGAGCTTGCGCAAGGCCTGGCTCATTAGGCGGGCTTGCAGGCCCACGTGGCTGTCGCCCATTTCGCCTTCGATTTCTGCTTTCGGCACCAGCGCGGCCACGGAGTCGATCACCACCATGTCCACACCGCCGGAGCGCACCAGCATATCGCAGATTTCCAGCGCCTGCTCGCCCGTGTCCGGCTGCGACACCATCAGCTCTTCCACCTTCACGCCCAGCTTGCGCGCGTAAATCGGGTCGAACGCGTTTTCCGCATCGATAAAGGCACACACGCCGCCGTTTTTCTGGCACTGCGCGATGGTTTCCAAGCACAGTGTGGTTTTGCCGGAAGATTCCGGGCCGAAGATTTCCACAATGCGCCCGCGCGGCAAACCGCCCACGCCCAGCGCCAAATCCACGCCCAAAGAGCCGGTGGAAATCACTTCCAAGTTTTCGTCCTGATGGCTGCCGTCCATCTTCATGATGGCGCCTTTGCCGAAATTCTTTTCAATCTGCGCCAGCGCGGCGGCCAGAGCCTTTTTCTTATCGTCTTCAGGAGTAGACGCTTTATCTGCCTTGTTTTTTGCTTCTGCCATAATCAATCCCTGTTTCTGAAGTGTGAATAAATCTGGCGGATTATCGCACAAAGCACCGCCGCTGTGTTTGCCGGAAAGCGGTTGAAACTTGAGCGCCCTGCCCGATGCTGGCAATATATAGTGAATTCACAAAAACCGGTACAGCGTTGGCTTGCCTTGCTGTACTATTGTACTATCTGCGGCTCGCCGCCTTGTCCCGATTTAAATTTAAATCCACTAGAGCGCCATTTAATCCATACATTGCAGATACCCAACATGACTCAATCCGATGCCCAACACGAACAACACCCGCGCAGCATCAAATCTTTCGTTTTGCGCCAAGGCCACATGACCCCCGCCCAACAGCGTGCCATCGATGAAAACTGGCCGCGCTTCGGCCTGGATTTTCAACATGCGCCTGTTGATTTAAACGCCGCCTTCGGCCGGGAAGCCCCCAAAATCCTCGAAATCGGCTTCGGCATGGGCACCGCCACCGCCGAAATCGCCAAAAGGCTACCTGAAAAAGATTTTCTCGCCATCGACGTGCACGGCCCAGGCGTGGGCAATTTGTGCAAACTCATGGCCGAACAGGATATTGCCAATATCCGCGTGATGCGCCACGATGCCGTAGAAGTGGTGGAAACCATGCTGTCCGACGCCTGCCTAAGCGGCATCCACATCTTCTTCCCCGACCCCTGGCACAAAAAACGCCATCACAAACGCCGCCTGATTCAAGCCCCCTTCGTGGCCAAACTGCTGCCCAAACTCAAAAGCGGCGGCTATATCCACCTCGCCACCGACTGGGAAGAATACGCCGTGCAGATGCTCGAAGTGCTGAACAGCTTCCCCGAGCTGCAAAACACCGCCGAAGCCTACGCCCCCACCCCGGCCTACCGCCCCGAAACCAAATTTGAAGCCCGCGGCAAACGGCTCGGGCATGGCGTGTGGGATTTGGTGTTTGAAAAACGCTGACGGCAATTTTCAGGTAGCCTTTGCCCACCGCTCTTTGCCCGCATACCAACATTTCTCTACCCGATTCAAAACAGGCTACCTGAAAGCGCAGCTTCAATAAAACCCGCTTCAGGTAGCCTCTTGCCAAGCCTGCCCATCTTCTCCCGCCATGCCCTTCACCCTTGCCCACCCCGTTGCCGTGCTGCCCTTTGCCCGCTGCCGCCGCGTCCACTTCCCGGCCATGGTTATCGGCAGCCTCGCGCCAGATTTCGTGTATTTCCTGCACGGCCGCGCCGTGCCGGGCGGGCATAATTTGGCAAATCTGCTGTGGCCGAACCTGCCGCTGTGTTTCGCACTCTACGCGCTCTATCTTGCCTTGTGGCACCACACCTTGCGCGACTTCCTGCCCGACTGCCTCAATGCGGCCTACAGGCTACCTGAACATGCCATAGCCGCCCCGCACAAACGCCGCCAAACGGCAGCCGTGCTGTTTGCCTTTGTTTTCAGCACCCTGTTCGGCATGATTACCCATTTGTTTTTAGATGCCTTCACCCACCCGACCGGCTGGTTTGTGCAACATTTTGCCCCGCTGCAACAGACCGTGTTTGCCCTGCCGGCCTATAAATGGCTACAATATGGCGGCGGCGTGTTCGGCTTGGGCGGCTGCCTGCTGTTCGCACTCCACACCGCCCGCCGCCGACCGCACCGCTCGGCCAAAACCGCACGGCAGAAAAGCCTCTTCTGGGCAAGCTGCACCCTGCTGATGCTCTGCGGCTGGGCACTCTGGCAAACCGCCGCGCCTATCCCGTTGGCTCACGCCGCCACCCAAACCATCCGCCTCATCGACTGCGCCGTGCTCGGATTCTCACTGCTCTGCGCGGTACGGCGCTTAGCTTTCAGCTAGCCTCAATCTCTTCCCGCCGTTTAGCCAAACCAACACAAAAGGCTACCTGAAAAGTGCGAAGCAAAAACCCGCCTTGCACTTTTCAGGTAGCCTTTTCCAACAATTTGCGGCGCTGTGCCGTTTATACCGCCTCGTTCTTGCTCAAAGTGAAGCCTGTGAAGCCGAACACGAGGGTGAGCAGCAGGCTGAGGTAGCAGAAGAAGGCGTAGGGCAGATATTCGATTACGGGTACGCCCAGGGCGTGGTGGATAAACACGCCGCACACGCTCCAGGGCACGAGCGGGTTGGTTACCGTGCCTGCGTCTTCCACGGTGCGGGCGATGTTGCGCGGGTGCAGGCCGAGCCGTTCGTAGATGGGCTTGAAGGTGTTTCCGGCCAGGAGCAGGCTGAGGTATTGCTCGCCGATGAGTACGTTTACGCCCAGCGAAGTGGCGGCCACGGTGAAGGTGGCGCGGCCGGCGTTAACCAGCATATGGCTGATGCCGGAGAGCAGCGCGGGCAGGATGCCCAGGGCGTTGAGCAGGCCGCCGAGGCTGAGGGCGAGGATAACGATGGTTTGGGTGAAAAACATGCTGCCGATGCCGCCGCGCGAAATCAGCTTGGCCACATTGCCCAAATCGGTGCCTTCTGGCGGCGCGTAGCCGTTGAAGAAGTAGCCGCCAAGCTGTTCTATGCTGGGGCTGCTGTGCAGGTAGGTGAGCACGAGGGAAACGGCGATGGTGATGATGATGGTGTAAATCGCGTTCACACGGCGCATGGCCAAAACGATCAGCACGGCAAAGGGCAATAGGGTGTAGCCGTGCACTAAGCCGCTGGCCTGCAGCTGGGCTTGGAAGGCGGCCACGCTGCTTAAATCGGCGGCAGCGGTGTGGCCGGAGAGCAGCCAAAGCAGCAGCGCGGTAAGCAGCCAGGCGGGGATGGTGGTGTACATCATATTGCGGATGTGGTCGAACAAATCGATGCCCACAATGGAGGCGGCAATGCTGGTGGTGTCGGAAATGGGCGACATTTTGTCGCCGAAAAACGCGCCGGACACCACCGCCCCGGCCACCACGGCCGGATTAGCACCCAAGGCGCTGCCCATACCGATAAAGGCCACGCCTAAGGTGGCGCAGGTGGTGAGGCTGCTGCCGATGGCCATGCCCACCATCGAAGTGAGCACGAAGGCGGAAAGATAGAAAAACTGCGGCGAAATCAGCTCGAAGCCGTAATACATCAGCGTGGGAATCGCGCCGGACACCATCAGCGCCGACACCAGCAAACCAATGAAAAAGAAGAGATAAATCGCGCCGATGCCGGAGAGCACGCCGCGCGCCATGCTCAGCTGCATACGGCCGAAATCCAACCCTTTAGCTTTGCCGAAACAGAGCAGCCCGCACAGCACCAAAATCACCGACAAATGCGGCACCCAGCCGAAATGAATCATGGTAATGCCCATCACGGCCACCACCAACGCAGCCATCACCGCAGCCTCGCGCGGTTGCATTTCCAATAGAGCTTCTTTGGTTTCGTTCACTTCCGTCTCCTCCCGCTTCAACTTGGCAGTTTGTGCCACAAATTTTGTAAAGAGGCTGTCAAACTACCATTTCCCGCCCGGCAAGGCAATCCCGGCATCAGCAATACCTATTTTAAAAGGGCACAGATTCGCCTGATTTGTGTTTCAGGCTACCTGAAAGCAGTTTAGAATCATATTAGAAATGAAGTTTATGCAATAAAATTGCAAAATATTAGGCATTATAAAAAATAAATGTCTCACCTCTATTCCCGGCAGCACTTGCAACAAACACATGCTATTCAGCTAAAATAGGCCCCAACCGAAAGGCTACCTGAAAAATGCCGCCTTTAGCTGTTTGAACTTCTGTTGCAGTTCATGCTTTCAGGTAGCCTCAAATATTCTATAAGTCATCACATTAAACAGGACCCGAACCATGCCAGAATACCGCTCCAAAACCTCCACCCACGGCCGCAACATGGCGGGCGCGCGCGCATTGTGGCGCGCCACCGGCGTGATGGAAACCGACTTCGGCAAGCCCATCATCGCAGTTGCCAACTCGTTCACCCAATTCGTGCCCGGCCATGTCCACCTGCACAACATGGGCCAACTGGTTGCCCGCGAGATTGAAAAAGCCGGCGCAATCGCCAAAGAATTCAACACAATCGCCATCGACGACGGCATTGCCATGGGACACAGCGGCATGCTGTACTCCCTGCCCAGCCGCGATTTGATTGCCGACTCTATCGAATATATGGTCAACGCCCACTGCGCCGACGCGCTGGTGTGCATTTCCAACTGCGACAAAATTACCCCCGGAATGCTGATTGCCGCCATGCGCCTGAACATCCCGACCATCTTCGTTTCCGGCGGCCCGATGGAAGCGGGCAAGGTCATCGGCGTGGCCAACATCCAGCCCGAACGCCGTTTGGACTTGATTGACGCCATGATTGAATCGGCGGACGACAATGTCAGCAACCAACAGGTCGAAGAAGTCGAACAAAACGCCTGCCCGACCTGCGGCTCCTGCTCGGGCATGTTCACCGCCAACTCCATGAACTGCCTGACCGAAGCGCTCGGCCTGTCCCTGCCCGGCAACGGTTCCTACCTCGCCACCCACGCCGGCCGCAAAGAATTGTTCCTCGAAGCGGGCCGCATGATTGTCGAAATCACCAAACGCTATTACGAGCAAGACGACGAAACCGTGTTGCCGCGCAGCATCGCCACCAAAAAAGCGTTTGAAAACGCCATGACCATGGATATCGCCATGGGCGGTTCCACTAACACCATCCTGCACTTGCTCGCCGTCGCCAACGAAGCAGGCGTGGATTTCAAAATGGCCGACATCGACCGCCTGAGCCGCGTCGTCCCCTGCATCTGCAAAACCGCGCCCAACAACCACGACTACTACATGGAAGACGTGCACCGCGCCGGCGGTATCTTCGCCATCCTGAAAGAACTGGACAAAGCAGGCAAACTGCACACCGACGTGTACACCATCCACGCGCCGACGCTGAAAGACGCGATTGAAAAATGGGACGTGACCAATCCCGAAAACACCCACGCCATCGAACGCTTCAAAGCCGCCCCCGGCGGCGTGCGCACCACCCAAGCATTCTCGCAAAACCGCATGTGGAAAACCCTCGATCTCGACCGCGAAAAAGGCTGCATCCGCAACGTCGAACACGCCTACTCGCAAGACGGCGGTTTGGCGGTCTTGTTCGGCAACATCGCCGAACGCGGCTGCGTGGTGAAAACCGCAGGTGTGGACGAGAGCATCCTCAAATTCACCGGCCGCGCCCGCGTGTTTGAAAGCCAGGAAGCCGCCGTCGAAGGCATTTTGGGCAACCAAATCGTTGCCGGCGACATCGTCATCATCCGCTACGAAGGCCCCAAAGGCGGCCCCGGTATGCAGGAAATGCTGTACCCGACAAGCTACCTGAAATCCAAAGGCCTCGGCAAAGCCTGCGCCCTCTTAACAGACGGACGCTTTTCCGGCGGCACATCAGGTTTGTCCATCGGCCACGCTTCGCCCGAAGCGGCGGAAGGCGGCGCCATCGGCTTGGTGCACGAAGGAGATACGATTGAAATCGACATCCCTAACCGCAGCATCAACCTGAAAGTGTCCGACGAAGAACTCGCCGCCCGCCGCGCCGAAATGGAAGCACGCGGCAGCAAAGCGTGGAAACCGGAAAACCGCGACCGCTACGTCTCCGCCGCCCTGCGTGCCTACGGCGCCATGGCGACTTCCGCTGACAAAGGCGCGGTGCGGGATGTGAGCCAAGTGGAACGCTGATTGGTTTTCAAGCCCTGTGCAATTTTCAGGCAGCCTGTATCACCATACAGGCTACCTGAAACTTTAATGACTAACCCGAATAGATATGAGGTACAATATAAAGACATTGATTTTTAACTGGTTAGCTAACTAAAGGAGGAGCATCATGAGACATTCTGTATGGCGTTTACCATCCATTGCAACGCTTGTATTGGCAATCTTCTCTTTGTCGGCAGCCGCGCAAACCTGTGTGGTACCGAATCCGGATATGCAATCGGGCGATAAAGTGAATCTGCGTGCCCAGCCCACCACACAAAGCCGGATACTGGCGCAATTGGCCGATGACGAAGAGAAACTGGATTTTTTGGGCAAACAAGGGAACTGGTTTCACGTTCGGCGTTTATATGGCGGCCGCCATGTGGAGGGATATATCCATAAAAGCCAGGGCCATCTGCTGCATAGCTATATTGTGAGCAGCCGCGACGGCTATGCCAATGTCCGCACAGAACGGCAAGACCAAGACAATGCTGGGACAAGGATACAAACTGGTCAACTGCGCACGGGCACGCGGGTATGGGTGCTCCCAGAGTGGAATGAAGGCGACTGGCTATATATTGCCAAACCGATGGATGGTTTCATCCACAAAAGCCAGCTGCGGCAGGAAACATCGGGACGCTGCCAATAGCCGTTTGGTTTTCACTTTGTTGCAACACAAACTTTCAGGTAGCCTGTATTACTATGCAGGCTACCTGAAATCGTTAAGCTTCAATGCAGTGAAAAACTTGATACAATACGCCCGATGGGAAAGCCAGCTATACAGGCTTCTCCATCATCTTGCTTCATCCTACTGCCTGCTTTCAGGCAGCCAATTATTAATCCTTATCCATTCACACACATCATGACACACACCTCTCCTGCCGTTTGGCGGCAAAAAATCGGTGCCGTTGTTTTGCACCAAACCACCCAGCTGGCCATTCTCCTCATCATCGTTTTAAACGCCATCATCCTCGGCCTGCAAACCTCGCCCGCCATAATGGCACGTTGCGGTGCGCTGCTGCATTGGCTGGATATGGCCGCGCTGATTATTTTTATTGTGGAATTGGCGGCGAAATTCATTGCTTTGGGGCGGCGGTTTTTCCGCGACGGCTGGAATGTGTTCGATTTCCTCGTGGTGGCCGTGGCGCTATTGCCCAATGCAGGCGCGCTTTCGGTGTTGCGCTCGCTGCGCGTGTTGCGCGTGCTGCGGCTGATCAACCGTATGCCGCAGCTGCGCCGCATTGCCGATGCCATTTTGCAGGCCGTGCCGGGCATCGGGGCGATTGCGGGGCTCATGGGCATTCTGTTTTACGTGGGCGCGGTGATGGCCACCACGCTCTTTGGCGAGCGCTTCCCCGAATGGTTCGGCAGCTTGGGCAAATCGCTGTATACGCTGTTTCAAGTGATGACGCTGGAGAGCTGGTCGATGGGCATTGTGCGCCCCGTGATGGAAGCCTATCCAAATGCCTGGCTGTTTTTCGTGCCGTTTATTTTGGTGTCTGCCTTTGTGATGCTGAACTTATTCGTGGCTGTGATTGTAGATACCATGTCTAATCTGCATTCCACCGACCCGGAGGCGGAACACCAGCCCGAAACGCCACAAACAGGCCAAATCTTGGTGAGCAGCGCCGAGCTGGTGCGCCTGCATCAAGAAATAGCCGAAATCAAAGCCTTGCTGCGCGAACGGCAGGCAAAATAATTCAGGTCGCCTGTTTAGCCGCAGGGGCTACCTGAAACGCACGATCCCGCTTTTCAGCTAGCCTTTGCCGGCCCATGCCTGCTTTCGCCCCACCCTATTGAGCAATCTACCATGACTGCCGCCCTCCACCTACGCATCTGCCTCGATTTTATTGAAACCGCTTTGCTCAATAGCGGCAGCAGATGGGAGACAAGCGAACTCTACGAAGCCCACCAACGCGCTTGGGGCTATCTCCGCTGCCCCCAAAGCGAATGGACGCAAACCCATACCACTCCGCACTACCCGACCGGCAGCGATTTGCCCACCCTGCTGACCGCACGCAATTTCCTCGCGCCTTATGCCGCGGATTACGCCCAAGCAACGCACGAATCAGCCTTTGCCCATGCCTTGGCACAATATGATGCCAACCTGCCTGAAGCATTTGCCCGATACCGCCAAATGCGTTTAAACGATATCGGCGCAATCCGGCCGATGCCGATTACGCCCGAACAGCTGGCCGAGTTGCAGGCATACCCAGGGTTTGAAACCATTTTGGTAGAGGATTGGGCCGATGAAGCAGAGCTGTTCAAGCGCGTGCCGGTGCAGGAAATCGTCTTGCAATCACTGGACTTTTTAGAGGAATACGTCCGCCCCTACAGCCGAAGCCACCAAATGTTGTTCGATTATCCCGCCGCTACCCGCGCCTTTTTCCAAAGCCGGCTTTCCTCTGCCGAGCTGGCAGCAAAATGTAGGCAGCATTGGCAGCATCAAAGAAACCAATTCAATGGCATTCCCCATCTGCGCCGCCAAGAAGCGGCCATGGGCTTTTTCCTGTGGGAAGCCGCATGGAACGAAGAGTTGGCCAGCCAAGAAGGCGTGCAAGACCCGCCGTTCTTCTATTTCCTCGACAATCTCACTGAAATCAATGCCGGCCTGGCCCTGCAATGGCGGGATTATGTTGCGCCCTTATTGAGAGCCGCATAAACGCAGCCCGTGCATATCTAAAGTTTCAGGTAGCCTGTATCGCCACACAGGCTACCTGAAACTTTATCTGGCACAGCAATTTAGATATGATGGCGGCAGGTGAATCCGTAACGAATTTCCTCCAATCAACCCAACTCAGGAGCAAGCCCATGCTTTCATCACTGCATACCCGAACTGCCGCCTGCGCCACCGTACTGTTGGCACTATCCGCCACAGCCGCCGCCCATGTTGCCCCCGATAGCTGCGGCCTGCCCGACAGTGCGATACCTGCCAGCTATCTGGCTACCAACCACAACAGCGAAAAAGTCAATATCCGCGCCCAGCCCAACACCCGCGCCGCCATCCTTGCCGTTTGCGACAATCAAAGCGAAGCCGCCATCCTCGGCAAAAGTGGCGCGTGGTACCGCGTGCGGCTGGCCGTGCGACCAAACCAGCCGGCAGAGCGGCGCATCGTCAACGGCTATGTGCACCAAAGCCAGGTCAGCCTGCGCCATGTTTATACCGTGCACAGCGCCGACGGCTCGGCCAACCTGCGCCTGAATGCCAACAGCCGTGCTGAAATACAGCAACGTATCCCCAACGGCACCACCGTGACCGAACACCCCGCCAAGCGCCAAGGCGACTGGCACTATGTGAGCGTACACGGCAGCGACAGCGACACTTATGGCTATGTGCACAAAAGCCAGTTGAGGCCGAAAGCCGGGCGTTAAGCAGTAAAACATTTCAGGTAGCCTGCCATACCCAAGTAGGCTACCTGAAACTTTATCCGGCGCACTAATTTGGCTATGATTGCGCCAAACTAATCGCCTGGCTACTCGCTAAACTCTCCAATCATCATGCCGACCCTGCATATCCGCACCCCCAATCCCACGCTCTATATCGCCTTCTTGGCGCTCGGTTTATTGAACGCCATCAAATCGGGCGTCATTTCGCCGGAAGCAGGCATTTGGACATTACGCACGCCGAAAAATTATGATGAAATCCTGCCCTACTGCCCGCCGAAATTGCAGAATATCATTGCGTGTTTCGATGAGTTAGACCTACTCTCCCGGCTCGATGCCGTTGCATACGCCCAAACCATCGACCGCCTGCTGCACGATTTGCAACAAATCGTGGCGGAACATTCCGAACCATACGATGTCCATTTAAGCATAAGCGGCTAGTTTCATCGTGAGCTGAAACCCTACCACTCTGCTTCCACCATCATAAAAGGCTACCTGAAAACCAGAAAATCGGTTTTCAGGTAGCCTTTAACTATGCCGTTTCAAGCACTACTGCTTCATCGCATTCACCAGCGCGTTCACGTTGTAGCGGAACATTTGCTCATAAGTAGCAGCGGGAGCGCCGCGGCTCAGGGCGTCGGAATAGAGCTTGCCGTTTACGCGGATGCCGGTTTCGCGCGAGATGCGTTCCACCATGCGCGAATCTTTGATGTTTTCGCTAAACGCGGCGCGGATGCCTTGGCTGCGGATTTGGCGGATTAGGGCGGAAACCTGGCGGGCGGAAGGCTCAGCTTCGGTACTCACGCCTTGCGGGGCGATGAATTCGATGCGGTAGCGTTTGCCCATGTAGTTGAAGGCATCGTGCCCGGTGAGCACTTTGCGCCGTGCCTGCGGCACGCTGTTGAATTGGGTTTGCGCCCATTGGTGCATGGCATCGAGGCGGGCTTGGTAGCCGTTGAGGCGCTGCTGGTAATAAGCGCGGCCTTGCGGGTCGACTTTAATCAGCGCGTCGGCCACGTTTTGGGCATAGGTTTTCATCAGCACGGGATCGTTCCACACGTGCGGATCGAATTCGCCGTGATGGTGGTGGCCGTGGTCATGACCGTGGCCGTGGTGGTCATGGCCGTGATCATGATCGTGGTCGTGATCATCGTCGTCGTGGTCTTCGGCCTTCATCGGCTGGATGTTTTTGGTGGCCTCGGCAAACGGCACGCCGCTTTGGCGGATGCCGCGCATCACCGCAGCCTGCTCAAAACCCAAGCCGTTCACCAATACGAGCTTGGCATTGCGGATGCGCTGCATATCGCGGCTGGTGAGGTTGTAGGCATGCGCGTCTTGGTCAGGGCCGACCAGGTTGCTCACGTTCACGCGCTCGCCGCCCACCTGCTTGGCCACGTCACCCAAAATGCTGAAGCTCGACACCACTTCCAGCGGCGCGGCATACAGGCTGCCGGAAAACAGCGCGGCAATCAGGCCGAGTTTCCAATGCTTCAATTTCATCTTTTACTCCTTATGTTTGGTTGTCATATGAGCCTTCCGGCTCGTCCGTGAGGCTACCTGAAAACAATTTTAGCTTTGTGGAAGCTTAAGCTTTCAGGTAGCCTTTAAACCTATTAGCCTCTCTTGGCTGGCCCAGCCAATCAAGCCCGCAAATGCCTGCCGCGCCACCATTTCGGCAGCATCCCGCCCTCGCGCCCGATAAACAGCGACACGGCATACACGCCGCCCAGGCACAAAATAATCGCCGGGCCGGAGGGGATATCCACATGGTAGGAAAACAGCAGGCCGCAGAAGCTGCAGGCGAGCGCAATCAGCACCGCGAGCGCAATCAGCCCGCCCATGCTGCGCGACCACAGCCGCGCGGTAATCGCCGGCAGCATCATCACGCCCACCGACATCAGCGTGCCGATGGCCTGAAAACCGGCCACCAAATTCAGCACCACCAGCATCAGAAACAGCACATGCCACAGCCCGCCACGCCCGTTTACCGCGCGCAGAAACAGCGGGTCGATGCTCTCCAGCATCAGTGGGCGGTAGATCAGCGCCAACGTCAACACCGACACCGCGCTCACGCACAACACCAAAATCAGTGACGGCGTATCCACCGCCAGTACAGAGCCGAACAAAAGATGTAGCAAATCCACATTGCTGCCGTAGCTGCTCACCAGCACCACGCCCAAGGCCAGGCTGGCCAGATAAAACGCGGCAAAATTCGCGTCTTCCTTCAAATTGGTGTGGCGGCTCACCAAGCCGGCGAGCAGCGCCATCGCCAGCCCGGCGGCAAAACCGCCCAGGCTCATGGCGGGCAGGCTGAGCGAACCGGCGGCAATATAGCCCGCCGCCGCACCGGGCAGCACCGCATGACCGAGCGCATCGCCCACCAGGCTCATGCGCCGCATCACCAAAAACACGCCCACCGGCGCCGCGCCCACGGCCAAAAACAGCACGGAAGCAAGGGCATAGCGCATAAAATCGTCGGCAAAAGGTTCGATCAGGAGCTGGGAGAGGGTCATGGTGTGTGCTTATTCGTGATAAATAGGTTGGGTTTTATTGTTCAGTTGCGTGGCAACTCATGTTTTCAGGTAGCCTGCTTGGCAGGCAGCTGGCCGTTGGCAGTGATTACGCCTTCGCCCACGGCGGTGCCGCCTTCCATAATCCAAAATTCCGTGCCGGGGCGCAGGGCGGAATAATCCACGCGGCCGGGATAGAGGTAATCCAGCCCGGCTTGCAGCGGCTCGCCGAATCGGGTGTGTTCAAACGCGGCAAACACGATGCCGAGCATTTCGCGGCTACCTTTGGGCGCGAAGTGCGGGCGGTAGCCTTCGGCAGGAAAGTGTGTACGGCTGCGGATGCGCTGCGGGAACGCTTCGGCGGAGAAATCTTCGCTGCAGTTTCGGAAGAAAACAACGGTGGCGGCAAACATAGCGTTCAGGCTACCTGAAAACTCAAGCGGCGCACCATTCGCTCGGTTCGGTGCGGTGCATGGCTTCGGCGGCCTGTTTCAGGTAGCCTTCGGTGAGCACCTCGGCAGTGGCGCCGCTGGCGATTTTTTCGCGGGCAATCAGGAAGGTGTGGGGGAAATAGGCGCGCACCTGCTCATAATCGTGCAGCACTGCAATCACGGCGCGGCCTTCGTTTTGGTGGCATTGGCGCAATACTTCCAGCAATTCATAAGTGGTGCGCGCGTCCACGGCGTTGAAGGGCTCGTCCAGCAGCAGGAATTTGGCGTCCTGCACCAACATGCGGGCAAACAGCACTCGCTGGAATTGGCCGTTGGAAAGCTGGCCAATGCTCCGGCGGGCGAAATCGGCCATGCCCACGCGCTCGAGCGCAGCGTGCACCCGTTCGCGCTGTGCGGGTTTGGTGCCGCCGAAAAAGCCGATTTCATACCACAAGCCCATGGCGGCCAGCTCATACACGGAAATGGGCTGGCTGCGGTCGATATCGGACTGCTGGGGCAGATAGGCGATATCGCGGCGGGCGAGGCCTTGCCATTGCACGCTGCCGGTGCTGGTTTTCAACAGCCCCATGATGGCTTTGAGCAGGGTGGATTTGCCCGCGCCGTTGGGGCCGAACACCGCCCACATGCTGCCGGGCGCGAATTCGCCGCAAATGTGGTGCACGGCGGGATGGCGGCGGTAGCTCACGGTGAGATTGTCGAACACGATGCTCATAGTGCGGCGCCCGTCCAGGCAAACACGCCCAGCATCAGGGCGATGAGCGATACGGCCAAAAGCAAACGGCTGCCGGCGCCGCGAAGTAACCAAGAGTGCATAGTGTGTGCTGAATGTTATGTTGTAACGGGCGGCATGATACTCTATAACATGTGCTTTTTCCATAGCCGGAAGGCTACCTGAAACGCAGGCAGAAAATGCCGCTGCGTTAATTTAGTGCAGACAAAGTGCCAATTTGTTGGCAATATTGAAAAATACTTGCCGCACAGCGCAGTTGCCCCAACCTCGCAGCCGCGCCGTTTCCCTAGCACGAGGTATGAAGGAGCCAAGCGTTTGGCTATAATGATCAGATTGCTTGCGCCTACTTACCCTTCCCTCCCCGCCCACCAAGGAATAACAATGAAGAAACTGCTCCTGCTCGCTATTTGCGCCGGCCTGCTCGCTGCCTGCGGCGGCCAAGTCCAAAGCGAGGCTTCCGCCCCCAAAGGCGACAACGCCAACCTGCTCAATCTCTACAACTGGGCGGATTATGTCGATCCTGCCACCCTCACCGCCTTCACCGAGAAAACCGGCATCACCATCCGCTCCGCCTACTACGACAACAACGAAACCCTCGAAGCCAAGATGCTCAGCGGCAGCAGCGGCTACGATTTGGTGGTGCCCTCCATTTCCAACGTAGGCCGCCAAATCCAAGCCGGCGCCTACCAGCCCATCGACAAAAGCCAAATCCCCAACTACAGCAATCTCGACCCGCACCTGCTCAAGCTGATGGAGCAAGTGGACCCCGGCAACAAATACGCCGTGCCCTATTTTTGGGGCATCAACACGCTGGCCATCAATACCCAAATGGTGCAAAAAGCCCTGGATGGTAAACCCATGCCCGAAAACGTGTGGGATTTGGTGTTCAATCCCGAATACACTGCCAAACTCAAATCCTGCGGCATTTCCTATTTCGACAGCCCGCTCGAACAATATCCATTGGCGCTTAACTACTTAGGCAAAGACCCCAACAGCACCAAGCCCGAAGACCTGCAAGCGGCCACCAACATGATGCGCGCCGTACGCAAAGACATCCGCATCTTCACCGCCTCTACCTACATCAACGACCTCGCCGTCGGCAACCTGTGCGTGGCCGTGGGCTACGGCGGCGATTTGAACATCGCCCGCAACCGGGCCATCGAAGCCGGCAACGGCATCGACATCCAAGTGCTCGTGCCCAAAAACGGCCTGGCGGTGTGGATCGACTCCCTGATGATTCCCAAAGATGCGCACCACCCCGCCAACGCCCTCAAATACATCAACTACACCCTCGATCCCAAAGTAGCCGCCGCCAACGGCAGTTTCGTTACCTATGCCCCCGCCAGCCAGCCAGCCCGCGCGCTGATGCCCGAGGCATACCGCAACAACGAATCCATCTTCCCCAGCGAAGAAGCCATGGCCAACAGCTTCGTCATCCTGCCCAAAGACCCACACACCAGCCGCCTAATGACCCAGCTCTATCAAAGGCTGATGGCGATTAAATAACGGCAATGCCAGCAAACCACAAAAGGCTACCTGAAAATTTCAGGTAGCCTTTTAGCCAATTTGGCTGCGATGCCCGAGCAAACTGTATTACGCTCAACTTTCAGGTAGCCTGCAAGGGGTGGCTTGCAACCACAATATTAAGGAAGAGAGCTCACTCCCCCACCATTTACCGTTCCAGTATGCCACATCAAGGCTACCTGAAAGCAGTAATCCCAACGAAATCAAAACAACCGGCTTGAGTGCTTAGGCAATTAACCTTTCAGGTAGCCTTTCCCAAAGCAAAACGCCCGAGCCAAAGCCCGAGCGCGTATATTCCAATCAAACCGTTCAGCCGAAGAACATCTTGGAGAACAGCAGGCCGAAGGCCAAGCTGAAGCCCATGCTCAACAAGCCGGGCAGCATAAAGCTGTGGTTGAAAATAAACTTGCCGATTTTCGTCGTGCCCGTGCTATCGAAATCGATGGCGGCAATAATCGGGCCGTAGTTCGGAATGAAGAAATAGCCGTTCACCGCCACGAATGTGCCGATGATAATCGGCGCGGGTACGCCCAGCGAAATGGCCACTGGGAACAGCGTCGCCACGGTGGCGCCCTGGCTGTTCACCAACACGGAAAGCACAAACAGCGCAAAGGCAAACGCCCACGGCGCGCTCTGCACCAAGCCGGACACCGCCTGCTGCACTTCGTCCAAATGCCCGTGCATCAGCGTATCGCCCAGCCAGGCCACACCGAATACGGCAATCACGGCGCGCATACCGGCATGGAACACCGAGCCCTGCGTAATCGCATTGCCATCTGGTTTGCAGGTAACAATAATCAGCGCGGCAGCGGAAAGCATCACAATTTCAATGGTGTGCGCCATACCCATCGGTTTATCGTTAAACACCGGGCGCAGCGAAGGCATCGCGCCGAGCAGCACCACCAAAATAGCGGCAAACAGGAAAATCCCCACCGAAATCTTAGCCTTGCCGCTCACTTGCGCATCGGCGGCAACGGTTTCCGTGTCATACAGCTTGCTGTAGGCCGGGTCTTTCAGGCGGCGTTGGTATTCCGGATCGTCTTTCAGCTCTTTGCCCATCCGGTTCACCAACACGCAGGCAATGCCGATACCGATAATGGTGGAAGGCACGCTCACTTTAAGCACGTCTGCCATCGTAATATGCTGCGGCTCGAGATAGCTCACGCAGGCCACCACCGCCGCCGCAATCGGGCTGGCCACAATGGCAAACTGCGAAGCAATCACCGCCATGGTGAGCGGGCGTTCCGGGCGGATACCGTTTTTGCGGCTCACTTCCGCAATCACCGGCAGCACAGAATAGGCCACATGCCCCGTACCGGCCAAAACGGTGAAGGTGTAGGTAACCATCGGCGCGATAAAGGTGATGTATTTCGGGTTTTTATGCAGCACGCGGGTGGCGATTTTAATCATATAGTCCAAACCGCCGGCCGCCTGCATCGCCGCCGCTGCCGACACCACTGCCATAATCATCAGCATCACATCAATCGGCGGGCTGGTGGGCTCCAAACCGAAACCGAACGACAATATTGCCAAACCGATACCGCCGAACACACCCAAGCCAATACCGCCCACCTGGGCGCCGGCCAAGATGCACAACAGCACCAAGGCAAACTGAATAAAAAACTGCGCATGTTGAGCAAAGAAGCTCATTATGGTCTCCAAAGTAAACTTATGTATGCAAAAAGGAGCGCTGAGTTTACCAAAATTTATCCCGCAAATAAAACGGATTTTATTTTCAGGCAGCCTTTATTCAATATAACAAATTGTATATAAAAATAAATTTTTAATTTCTCATAACCAATCCTATCCTGCATATCCTGCCCGACACAGCCATCCCCGCAGCATTCCGTACACCGAATCGCAAACATTTCTTAACAAATAAGCCAACAAAAATCCCATGCCGTGAAAGCATGGGACAGGAATTGGAGCGGGTAACGGGAATCGAACCCGCATAGTCGGCTTGGGAAGCCGGTGCCTTACCATTAGACGATACCCGCAAAACAGGAGTGCGCGCAGTATAGAGGATTTCCCGGCAAACCGCCAGCCCGCGCTAATCGCGGAACACCGACCCGCCCGGCAACCCATCCCGCGCCTGCGCCTCGCCGCCCGCCATGCAGGCCGGATAATCCCATCCAACCGCCCACCCTGCCGATAGCCGCACCACCCACCAATAGCGGCATATTTATAGTGAATTAAATTTAAATCAGGACAAGGAGGCGAGCCGCAGACAGTACAGATAGTACGGCAAGGCGAGCCAACGCTGTACTGGTTTTTGTTAATTCACTATAAAAGGGCACCATTCCTCACCGCGCCCTATCACAAAAAGTTTCAGGTAGCCTTTTCGATTTGAGGCTACCTGAAACCCATCCCCGCCCGGTATAGCGGAAGATACTTACTTTCCCATACAAGATCGCGTATGGAATGTACACGCGCGGTTATCTGATAATCAGGCAACCGCGCGTGAGCAAGCTTGCACATTCTATTGATGGGGGCGGTGCTGGCTCTGCTTTTGTTGATCAGTCATTTTGCAGTCTCCGATTGAGATGATGGAAATAGTACTTTAAGAACAAATGTAGCAGTTCGTTGCCGATAGGGGTTTTCATCAGGATCACATCTTTTCCCCCTACCCCAAGGATTCGGATTCTGCTCAAATTTCGAATAGCCTAGTTCTAGCACAAAAACATACATCGTTTTTTCAGCCATTAGTGTGTTGGTTTGAGTGTCAATCACCTTGATGGTTGTTCCCGCTATCCAATGTTTGCGATTTTCCCAAGAAACATCGTTTTCGTAGGTAACGGCATAACGGGCAGGATGGCGAGGATTAGGTTCAATATGGAATGGATGATCTATGGTAATTTGCCAATCTCCGCTATAGCGGATAATGGAATTATCTTTTTGTAATACATCAACATATTTATAACCGGAACTTCCTTGGAAATTATGCATCGCATAAGGCAGAAAACCATCAATATAACCATTTCTAAACCAGCCACTCTCCACCGCCGCATCCTCCCACATCTGGTCTTTCCGCGGGTTGTAGCTGTAGTTCTGATACTTCTCGTCATCCCCGCGCACTTTCAGCAGCAGGATGCCGTCCACATTGT
>NZ_KV795577.1:0-49905 GCF_001809035.1 Eikenella sp. HMSC061C02 | reverse complement strand
GTGGAATTTAGGGCTAATCTACGTCAGCCCCAAACAAAAAACCTTTGCCAGTGAAGCAAAGGTTTTATTTTTTGTATGCCAATCCGGCTAAGCTGGGCGAATGGGAATGATTTTGGCAGCTTGGCTGAGGCGTTTTTTGCCGCCTTCGCCATAGTTTTCGGCCACGTAGTTTTCCACAATCTGCAAAAACTCGGCAGCCATATTGTCGCCTTTGAGCGTTACTGCACGCTCGCCGTCCACATACACGGGGGCAACCGGGGTTTCGCCGGTGCCGGGCAGGCTGATGCCGATATCAGCCAGTTTACTCTCGCCCGGGCCGTTGACCACGCAGCCCATCACGGCCACGTTCAGGCTTTCCACGCCGGGGTATTTGTGTTTCCACACCGGCATCTGCATCCGCAGGTGCAGCTGGATATCGCGCGCCAGCTCTTGGAATACGGTACTGGTGGTGCGGCCACAGCCGGGGCAGGCGGTAACCATCGGGGTGAAGGAACGCAACCCCATGGTTTGCAGGATTTCTTGCGCCACAATCACTTCCTGCGTGCGCGAACTGCCTGGCTCGGGAGTGAGCGAAATACGGATGGTGTCGCCAATGCCTTCTTGCAGCAATACAGACAGTGCGGCGGTAGAAGCCACGATGCCTTTGCTGCCCATGCCGGCTTCGGTGAGCCCCAGATGCAGCGGATAGGCGCAGCGGCTGCCCAAATCGCGGTATACCTGAATCAAATCCTGCACGGCGCTGACTTTGCACGACAGGATGATTTTATTTTCAGGTAGCCCTAAATCCACGGCTTTTTGCGCGGATTCCAGCGCAGAGAGCACCAATGCTTCCTTCATCACAGCTTCGGGCGGCAGCGGCTCTGGTCGGTTGCGGTTGACATCCATCAGGCGTTTGGCCAGGCTTTGGTCGAGGCTGCCCCAATTCACGCCGATGCGTACGGCTTTGCCGTTTTCGGCTGCGGTGCGGATGAGAAAGGCGAATTTTTCATCGCCTTTCGTGCCTTTGCCCACGTTGCCGGGATTGATGCGGTATTTGGCCAAGGCCTTGCCGCATTCGGGAAACTCGGCCAAGAGGCGTTCGCCGTTGAAGTGGAAATCGCCGATGAGCGGGGTGGGGCAGCCCATGTCGTCGAGCCGGCTGCGGATTTCGGCCACTTTGGCAGCAGCCTGCGGGTTGTTGACAGTAATCCGCACCATTTCCGAGCCGGCTTCGCTAAGCTCTTTCACCTGCAAAGCGGTGGCTTCGGCATCAGCAGTGTCGGTGTTGGTCATCGATTGCACCACCACCGGCGAGCCGGAGCCGACGGTGATGTGTTCGATTTCTACCTGATGCGTGCGCCGGCGGGAAGGAAGGGTTGTGTTCATAAACGGTTGTTATTGTTGTGCGGCATCGTCTGAGCCGCCGGCAGTGAAGGCGGCGGTTTTTTGGTCGACCATGTGCTCGGCCACATTGATGTCGCGGCCGCTGTAGCTGGCCAGGCTGTTTTTGGCAAAGCCGATGCGTACGCGGTAGGGGCCGTTGCCGGAGAAGCGGTGTTCGCTGCCCGCAGGCACGATTTTGCTTACCAGCATTTGACCGTCTTTATCGGTTACGGTGAGGAAGGAACGGAAGCGCAGTTTGAGCACCAATTCGCCCTGAGCCGATTGGATGCCTGCAGCAGCCGGTGTAGACGCCGGGTTTTCCACCGGCTGCGGCTGGCTACCTGAAACCGCGGGCAGGGAGGCGGCAGGTGCGGAGGCTTCTTGCAGCGGCAACACCTGCACATTGCTGCTGTCTAAGTTGGGCGGCAGGATTTGGTTTTCCGGAATGCTGGTTTGGGCATTTTGTTTTTGATGTTCGGTGTTGGACTTCATTTGCCACAACACCACCACGCCCACAATCGCGGCAGCGGCGGCCACGCCGAAAATCCAGCGCGGGAAGGGCTTTTTAATCGGAGCGTTGTGGTAGGTCATCTTCACATTGCCATCTTCTTTGGCCAAGGGGCTTTGGAATTGGCTGGGGGCAACTATCTGCTCCAAATAGCTGTTTAATACGGCTTCGTCCAAATTCAGGTAGCGTCCGTAGCTGCGCAGAAAGCCGCGCACAAACACGGGCTCGGGCAATTTGCTGAAATCGGCGTTTTCCAACGCCTCCACCTGGCGGGCGGGCAGCTTGAGGTGTTCCGACACATCACCAAGCGACAGTTGTTGCTGTTCGCGGTTTTGGCGCAACAATTTGCCCAGTTCTTCAGCGGCAGCCAGTTGGGGGGTTGAGATCTCGGTCATTGGGGTCTTCCTGTGGTAATTTCTTGAAGTTCGGGCGAATACGGATAGTTGGTGCGCAGCTGCGCTTCGTATTCATAGGCAGCCTGGGTTTGGCCGCGGGTGCGGGCAATTTTCCAGCCCAACAGTAGGTCGTCGGCACTGAGGCGGTCTACCTTGCTTTGATATTGACGGAACTGGCGGTCGGCTTCGCCTAGGTTGCCTTCCATCATGCGTACGCGCGCCATTTCTTTCTGCGCGGGCGCAAAGCTAGGATCGGCAGCCTGGGAGCGTTCCAGATAGGCCATAGCCAGGTTGTATTGCCCCAAGCGGGCGCTACAGATGCCTTTGTTCATGTAGGCCACCTGCGGGCTGGGGTAGGTGGGATCGGCCAAGGCGCGGTCGAAATAGGCCAGGGCCTGGTTTGCACGGCCGCCGGAATTGCATAAGAACCAACCGTAGTTGTTGTTGATTTCTGCGCTGTCGGGTTTGATAGCCAAGGCGCGTTGGAAACTCTCTTCTGCTTTGTCCGGTACTTTCAAATATTGATAAATCTCGGCGCGTACCAGCCAAGCATTTTCGTTGCGCGGCTGAGCTTGCAGAGCTTCTTCAATTGCAGACACGGCAGCACGGTAGTCATGCGAATTCATGTATTCGATGGCCAGCTGGGTTTTGATGGCGGCAATTTCTTCCGGCCGGTTGCGTACTTCTTTGTTGCCGGTGTGGATGGTGATGCCGCCGCAGCCGGCGAGCAAAGCGAGCGTCGTCAGGGAGGCAATTAAACTTTTTTTCATGATAATCAACCTTTCACAACTTGTAATTGCAGCCATTTTTGTTGGCGGCGGGTTTTGTCTTGTACCTGTCCGGCCAGCTGGCCGCAGGCTGCATCGATGTCGTCACCGCGCGTTTTGCGCACGGTAACCACCAAGCCGGCCTGATATAAGATATCGCGGAATACACGGATATTCTCATCGCTGGAGCGGTTGTAGCCGGAATTGGGGAAGGGGTTAAACGGAATCAGGTTGAATTTACAGGGAACGTCTTTAACCAATTCCAACAGCTCGCGGGCGTGTTCGGGTTTGTCGTTTACGCCGTCGAGCATAACATATTCGAAGGTAACGAAGTCGCGCGGGGCTTTGACCAGATAGCGCTGGCAGGCGGCCATCAGCTCTTTGAGCGGATATTTTTTGTTAAGCGGCACAATTTCGTTGCGGATGGCGTCGTTGGGGGCATGCAGCGACACAGCCAGCGCCACCGGCATATCTTCTTTGAGCCTGTCCATCTGCGGCACCATGCCGGAGGTGGATACGGTAACGCGGCGGCGGCTGAGGGCGTAGCCGTGGTCGTCCAACATGATGGAGAGCGCGGTAACCACATTATCGTAGTTGGCCAGCGGCTCGCCCATGCCCATCATCACCACATTGGAAATCACACGTTCGTCTTTGGGGGTGGCGCCCAGTGCTTTGTTCGCCCACCATAATTGGCCGATGATTTCGGCGGTGGAGAGGTTGCGATTGAAGCCTTGGCGACCGGTGGAGCAGAAAGTGCATTCCAGCGCACAGCCCACCTGCGAGGAAATGCATAGCGTACCGCGGTCGGTTTCGGGGATGAACACGGTTTCTACGCCGTTGCCGGTGCCCACATCCAACAGCCATTTACGCGTACCGTCGCGGCTTTCCTGCGCAGCCATCAGCGCGGGCACACCCACTTGCGCACTCTCGTTGAGCTTGGCACGCAGCGATTTGGCCAGGTCGGTCATTGCATCGAAATCACCGGCTGCGCCTTGGTGCATCCAGCGCATCACTTGGCGGGCGCGGAAGGGTTTTTCCCCCATTTGGGCGAAATGGGCGGTGAGGCCGGCGAGGTCGTAGTTGAGCAGGTTGGTTTTCATATGAGCGCCGCAAATCGGCTGGTTGTGTTCTTAGGTTTTATGATTTATATATAAAGGCTTAAAGGCTACCTGAAAACTGCGTTTCAACACGTTTGAAACTTTCAGGTAGCCTGCAGCTTGGCCGGTTTAACGCGGGCAGATTTCCTGCTCGCCGAAGAAATAGGCCACTTCGATGGCGGCATTGGCCAAGCTGTCGGAACCGTGTACGGCATTTGCATCGATAGAGGAAGCAAAATCGGCGCGGATGGTGTCGGGGGCGGCTTCTTTTGGATTGGTGGCACCCATCAGCTCGCGGTTTTTAGCCACTGCGTTTTCGCCTTCCAACACCTGCACCATCACCGGGCCGCTGGTCATGAATTTCACCAGCTCGGCAAAAAACGGGCGCTCTTTGTGCACGGCGTAGAAGCCCTCGGCTTCCTCCCGGGAGAGGTGCTTCATTTTGGCAGCCACGATTTTCAAGCCGTTGCTTTCAAAACGGCTGTAGATTTTGCCGATAACATTTTTGGCCACGGCATCGGGCTTGATGATGGAAAGGGTGCGTTCAACGGCCATTTGGTTCTCCAATCTAATTCACTATCAATATATTGGCCGCTACGGATTTTTATCCCGCCCAAAGGCGTGCGGCTGGCGGACGGCATTTTAGCAAGTTTTCCGCGCGATTGCTTGTTCGGATACGGATTTTTGCATTTATCGGTTTTGGCTTGGTATATACGGTTTGAAGGCTACCTGAAAACTTAGGCAGAATGATGGCGTCTATCCCTATGCTCCGTGCAGCAATTTCCACAGCATCTGGCTGCCAATTACCACCATCAACACTCCAAATGCCCGCTTCAAACCGGCTGGTGGCAAGCGGTGTGCCGCTTTTACGCCCAAGGGCGCGAACAGTACCGTGCACGCCCCCAGCACCACAATGCACGGTACATACCAAAAGCCCACAGCACCCGCAGGCAGCCCCGGCACATTCCAGCCGGAAAATAGATAGCCCAGCGCCCCAGACACCGCTATCGGCCAGGCCAGCACGCTGGAAGTGGCTACTGCCTGATGCACCGGCACACGGCAATACATCATAAACGGCACCGACAACGATCCGCCGCCGATACCCACCCAGCTGGACAGCAGCCCGAACAGCCCGCCAATTCCCGCCTGCATCCGCCCGCTGGGCAGCGTGGCCGCCGGTTTGGGATTGAGCTGAAACAGGTTTTTCGCTGCCACCGAATAGCAAAATACGATAAACAACACCTGCAGGCCAAAAGTGGGAATCCGGTTCGACACCAGCGAACCCAACAGGCTGCCCGCCACCAGCCCGGGTGCCATGCGCCGCACGAATTCCCAGCGCACCGCCCCCTTTTTCTGCTGCGCCCACGCGCTGGAAAAGGTGGTGAATACCATCACTGCCATCGATGTGCCCACCGCCAAATGCTGGCCGTGCTCACCCGTGATGCCCTGCCTGCCCAACGACCACAGCACAATCGGCACGGTAACCGCCCCGCCGCCGATGCCCAGCAGCCCGGCCAAAAATCCTGCTATCGCGCCCACTGCTGCCAGCGGCAGCAATACTTCCATGCTCCACATTGCTTTGCCTCCACTCCAGCCAATCAACTTAAGCCGCCGCTATGGCGTTCTCACCTTGTATCGGAAATTCATTTGCTTGGCTATATAAAGCCGCTGCCGGAAAGCAAATCGGCAGCGGCGTTTCGTTTTTGACATTTCAGGTAGCCTCTGTTTCTTTTTCTGCTTCCTGTTGTTCTTTCTGCTTGCGGTCACGCTGCCAAAACCACATCACATAGCCCGACAAGCTATAGGCCAAAAACAGCAGGAACAACACCAACGAAGGTTCCCAAGTAATCACCAAAAAGCCGATCACGGCCAAGAGCAGTCCGAAAAACGGCACCTTGCGCCGCACGTTGATTTCTTTAAAGCTCCAAAACCGCACCTGCGCCACCATGGAAAGCCCGGCAAACAGCGTGATGATCAAGCACCACCAACGCGCCAGCGGCAGGCCACCCAGGTTGTGATCCATCCACACCAGCCCGATTACCAAAGCGGCTGCCGTCGGGCTCGGGATGCCGATAAACCAGCGTTTGTCCACCTTGCCGATTAAGGTGTTGAACAAAGCCAGGCGCAAAGCTGCGCAGGCGCAATAGATAAAGGCCACCGAATAGCCGATGCGCCCGAACTCGAAAAGCTGCCACTTATAGGCAATCAGCGCCGGTGCCACGCCGAAGCTCACCATGTCGGCCAGGCTGTCGAGTTGTTCGCCAAACGCGCTTTGGCTGTTGGTCCAGCGCGCCACGCGGCCGTCCATGCCGTCAAGCAGCATTGACACAAATACCGCTACCGCCGCCGTCTCGTAGTGGCCGTGCATAGATTGAGTAATGGCGAAAAATGCGCAAAACAAGGCCGTCAGCGTAAACGAATTGGGCAGCAGGTAGATGCTGTTTTGGCGGAAGGCTTCAAGGCGGCTGGCGGGCTGTTCGGGGGGGAGTGGCTGGGTCATTTGAGGCTACCTGAAAACTTGATAATGTAGGAGCCTAATTATATACCTATCCCGGCATCGCTGCGCCTGCAGCAGCAAAACCTGTGTTGATAAAGCTGCGGGGAAGGCAAAGAAGTGCGTTATAATCCGCCCCGTCGAGCAATTAATCGGGCTGAATGCCGAAAACTTGGCCGCATCGCAGCATTCCATTTTTCAGGTAGCCCTTTGTTAATTAATCTAATACTCAAGAAAGGCACAACACAATGAGCTTAATCGAATTGAAAGTACCCGACATCGGCGGGCACGAAAATGTAGACATAATCGCCGTGGAAATCAAAGCAGGCGATACCATCGCTATCGACGACACCCTGATTACGCTGGAAACCGACAAAGCCACCATGGACGTGCCGGCCGAAGCCGCAGGCGTGGTGAAAGAAGTGAAAGTGAAAGTGGGCGACAAAATCTCCGAAGGCGGCGTGATTGCCGTGATCGAAGCCGCCGGTGCGGCTGCCGCTGCCGAAGCACCGAAAGCTGCCGCCGCTGCGGCGCCGGAAGCCGCCAAAGCCGCTGCGCCCGCACCGCAAGCGGCACAGTTTGCCGGTTCTGCCGATGCCGAATACGACGTGGTGGTATTGGGCGGCGGCCCGGGCGGCTATTCCGCTGCCTTTGCCGCAGCCGACGAAGGCCTGAAAACCGCCATCATCGAGCAATACAGCACCTTGGGCGGCGTGTGTCTGAACGTGGGCTGCATCCCGTCTAAAGCGCTGCTGCACAATGCTGCCGTGATTGATGAAGTGAAACACTTGGTGAAAAACGGCATCAAATTCGGCGAACCCGAAATCAATGTGGACGAGTTACGCGGCTACAAAGAAAAAGTGATCGCCAAACTTACCGGCGGCCTGGCAGGTATGGCCAAAGCCCGCAAAGTGGACATCATCCAAGGTAACGGCCAATTCGTGGGTGCGAACCACATCGAAGTATCGCTCACCGAATCCGCCCAATACGAGCAAGCCAAAGAAACCGGCGCGAAAAAAACCGTTGCCTTCAAAAACTGTATCATCGCCGTTGGCAGCCGCGTGGTGAAACTGCCCTTCATCCCTGAAGACCCACGCATTGTGGACAGCACCGGCGCGCTGGAACTGCGCCAAAACGGCGGCAAACTGCCAGAAAAAATGCTGGTCATCGGCGGCGGCATCATCGGTCTGGAAATGGGCACCGTGTACAGCACGCTGGGCGCACGCTTGGACGTAGTAGAAATGATGGACGGCCTGATGCAGGGCGCCGACCGCGACTTGGTGAAAGTGTGGGAGAAAATGAACGCCCACCGCTTCGACAACATCATGACCAACACCAAAACCGTGGCCGTGGAAGCCAAAAAAGACGGCATCTATGTGACCTTTGAAGGTGAAAAAGCGCCGAAAGAGCCGCAACGCTACGACTTGGTGCTGGTGGCTGCCGGCCGCGCACCGAACGGCAAACTCTGCTCTGCTGAAAAAGCCGGCGTGGCCGTTACCGACCGCGGCTTCATCGAAGTGGACAAACAAATGCGCACCAACGTGCCGCACATCTACGCCATCGGTGACGTCATTGGCCAACCCATGCTGGCGCACAAAGCCGTGCACGAAGGCCATGTGGCAGCCGAAAACTGTGCCGGCCACAAAGCCTACTTCGACGCACGCGTGATTCCGGGCGTGGCCTATACCGACCCCGAAGTGGCTTGGGTGGGCGTTACCGAAGAAATCGCCAAACGCGATGGCATCAAAATCACCAAAGCCGTATTCCCGTGGGCCGCATCCGGCCGCGCCATCGCTAACGGCCGCGACGAAGGCTTCACCAAGCTGATTTTCGATGCCGAAAGCGGCTTGATTATCGGCGGCAGCATCGTCGGCACCCACGCCGGTGACATGATCGGCGAAATCTGCTTGGCCATCGAAATGGGCTGCGATGCAACCGACATCGGCAAAACCATCCATCCACACCCGACCTTGGGCGAAAGCATCGGCATGGCAGCGGAAGTGGCCAACGGCACTTGCACCGACTTGCCGCCGCAGCGTAAGAAGAAATAAGCGTTTGGCAGCTTAAACGCTGAATAGGAAAGGCTACCTGAAAAGTTTCAGGTAGCCTTTTTCATATGTTGGGTAGTTGCTAACTACGTTGCTAAGGCACCGGTCTATTTCGCCAAAGCTACGCTTTCAGGTAGCCTTTTCCGCCTTAGGCTTCGTCAGCTTCATCCATGCCGACGATGGCTAGGCTGTCGATGCCGGATTTTTCGTTGTTGCGGCCGCGTTTGCTGTTGAGCTGGATGTTGAGGCGCAAATCATTCACCGAGTCGGCGTTTTTCAGGGCGTCTTCGTAGGCAATGTGGCCGGCTTCGTAGAGGTCGAACAGGGATTGGTCGAAGGTTTGCATGCCTAAGTCGCGGGAGCGGGCCATGATTTCTTTCACGCCGTGGATGTCGCCATTCAAAATCAGCTCGGCAATCAGCGGGGAGTTGAGCAGCACTTCCACGGCGGCCACGCGGCCTTTGCCGTCGGGCTTGGGCACGAGGCGCTGGGAAATGAAGCCTTTGAGGTTGAGCGAGAGGTCATTCAACAGCTGGGTACGGCGCTCTTCGGGGAAGAAGTTGATGATGCGGTCGAGCGCTTGGTTGGAGTTGTTGGCGTGTAGGGTGGCCATGCAGAGGTGGCCGGTTTCGGCGAAGGCCAGGGCGTAGTCCATGGTTTCGCGGTCGCGGATTTCGCCGATGAGGATCACGTCGGGGGCTTGGCGCAGGGTGTTTTTGAGGGCGGCAAACCAGTTTTCGGTGTCCACGCCCACTTCGCGCTGGGTGATGATGCAGTTTTTGTGCGGGTGCACGAATTCGATCGGGTCTTCGATGGTGATGATGTGGCCGTGGCTGTTTTCGTTACGGTAGTCGATCATGGCAGCCAGGGAAGTGGATTTGCCGGAGCCGGTACCGCCCACGAAAATCACGAGGCCGCGTTTTTCCATCACCACTTGTTTCAAAATCGGCGGCAGGTTCATGTTGTCGAACTTGGGAATCTGGCTGGTGATCACACGGCACACGAGGGCGGCGGCACCGCGCTGAACCATGGCGTTGATGCGGAAGCGGGACACGCCGGCCAGGCTGATGGCGAAGTTGCATTCTTTGGTGTTATCGAATTCTTCGGCCTGTTTGTCGTCCATCAGGGCGCGGGCGATGAGGGCGGTGTGGTCGGCGGTGAGCGGTTTGTCGGTAATCGGGGTGAGCTTGCCGTCGAGCTTCATGGCCGGGGGGAAGCCGGTGGTGATGAACAGATCGGAGCCTTTGCTCTGCACCAGGTGGTTGAGCAGGCCATGGATGAATTTTTTCATCTCTTCGTTGTAAGCGGGGATTGCCATAGGACGTTTTCCATTTGGGTTAAGGTTGTGGAGTATTAGATGACGTTTTCAGGTAGCCTTTCTGCACGGGCAGGAGGCTACCTGAAAACATATTGAAGCTAGGCTTCGCTGTCCGGACGGCGGAACAGCAGCACGGGCATGGGGGCTTGGCGCAGCACGCCTTCGGCCACGGAGCCCATCAATAGGTGCAGCAGGCCGGAGAAGCCATGGGTGCCCATGGCGATGAGGTCGCACTCTTGGCGCACGGCCTCTTTAATCAGCACGTCAGAAATACGCATGCCGTCATTTTCCAGGGTGGAGACTTCATATTTCACGCCGGCCTGTTTCATCACGGCTTCGGCATGGTCGGCCACCTGCATTTCGGCCGCATACAGCTCTTCGGAATTAGGCAGGCGGCTGGCTTCGCGCTTGAGGTCGGTTAAATCCACTACGTGCACGGCCACCAATACGGCATCGGTTGCTTTGGCCAGCCGGCAGGTTTGCTCCAGGGCGTAGAGAGAGGTTTTGCTGTCGTCTATCGGAACGAAAATCCGTTGATACATTTTGCCACTCCTTTTAGTTGCTGGCAGCCGGGCAGGATTGCCGCCGCCAATTCTTTGCAGACCGAATCACTTTACCTGCGATGGGATTGTAAAGCAAATTGCATCACTTTACAGCGACTGCTCTATTTACCAAGGCAGGCTACCTGAAAACTGTGGCAGCTTGGCACGGCAACATCCCAACTGTACTACACAGCTTAAAGGCTACCTGAAAAACGGAATGGGTTTTTCAGGTAGCCTTTAATTGACAGATACCAAACTACTCTTCGTCCGGCGGCAAATCGGCGCTACCCATGCGGCGCAGGATGATGCGGGTTTTATTGCGCAGGCGGCGGTCGTTGCGGTGTTGCTGGAAGTATTTGGGGTTGGGCAGCATGGCAATGAGGGAAGCGGCTTCACCGGCGCGCAGGCGGGATGCCGGCTTGTGGTAATAATGTTGGGCGGCGGCTTCGATGCCGTAGATGCCTTCGCCGAATTCGGCCACGTTCAGATACACGGTGAGGATGCGCTCTTTGCTCCACATGCTTTCCATCATCACGGTAATCACGGCTTCTTCGGCTTTGCGCACGTAAGAGCGTTCGGCAAACAGAAACAGGTTTTTAGCCAGCTGCTGGCTGATGGTAGAGCCGCCGGCGCGGATGGTGCCGCTGCGCTGGTTGCGGCGCATGGCGTGTTCGATGCCGTTCCAGTCGAAACCGTCGTGGTTGCTGAATTGCGCGTCTTCGCTGGCGATGGCCGCCTGTTTCACCACGCGGGCGATTTGGCTGTCGTCCACCCAGGTTTGCTGCACGCGGGAGAAAGTGGAGAGGTTGTGGCGCAGCATAAAGGCGCTGGTGTGCACGGGCTGGCCTTTCCAATAGGCCAAGAGCAGGAAAACTAGCAGGTGGAAGCCCAGTAGGAGGAGGACGATGCTCCACACCAAGCGCTTAACCCAGCGGCGCAGCAAGCCGGGGCGTTTTTTGGCGGGTGGTGCAGCAGGTATGGGCTGGGGGATGGGGCTGGAAACGAGTTCGGTGGGCTGGGTATCCATCGGCAAATCGATAGTGACAAGACGGGGCGATTATAAAGGAATCCGGTTTTAATTTTGGTGAAGCTTATGTTTTGGCTTTGCCAAGACATCGGTTCAGGTAGCCTTTCAACATGGCCGACAGGCTACCTGAAAACATCAGCTCCAACCTGGCTTGTGTAAGGCTAAAGTGAAATAGCCAACCGTTAAATCGAGAAGTCTTCGCGGATGGGTTTGTATAGCGCCTGCTCGATGTGTTTGCGGGTGAGGCCGGGCAGGTAGAGCTGCATGAAATCGTAGGCATAGTTGCGCAGGTAGGCATCCTGCCGCACCACGATATAGGTGAATGATGGCTTAAACAAATGGTCGGCCGGCAGGCAAACCAAATCGGCATCGCGCTGCGGGTCGTAGGCAGCATCGGCTAGCAGCCCCACGCCCAAACCGGCACGCACATAGGTTTTAATCACGCCTGCATCCATACTGGAAAGCACCACCTGCGGTAAAGCCAGCTCGCTACCGGAAAAGGCCTGCTGCAAAGCCGTATCCTGCCCGGCCTCGGTGTAGCCGATGAGCGGCATGGACGATAAGTCTGCCAGGCTGATGCGGTTTTTATCCGCCAATTTGTGCCCCTGCGGCACCAGCACGCAGCGGTTCCAAGCCCGCGCGCTGATGTGGCGCAGCTCGGAATGGCGTGCATCCGCTTCCGAATTGATGGCGAAATCAGCCAAACCTTCGGCCACCATTCTATCTACAGCCGAAGGCTCGGCCGGCACTAGCGACAAGCCCACTTTCGGATACTGTCGGAAAAATTCGGCCACCACAGGCGGCAGCACATGCCGCGCCTGCGTGTAGGTGGTGGCAATGGTTAAGTGGCCGCTGTCCTGTTCGGCAAATTCGGTGCCGATGTTGCGAATGCTCTGTACATCGCGGAAGATGCGCTCGGCAATTTCCAGCACAGCCTGCCCCGGCGGGGTAACAGCCACAATACGTTTACCGTGCCGTACAAACAGCTGCACACCCAGCTCGTCTTCCAACAGCTTTATCTGCTTGGAAATGCCCGGTTGGGACGTAAACAAAATTTCCGCTGCCTCTGAAATATTCAGATTGCAGCGGTAAACCTCCAAAAAATAGCGCAGCTGTTGCAGTTTCATGATGCATCCAAGTGATATTTGTCGGATTTATGCGACAGGCCAACCGCCAAAGTGCCGTCGAAATCACCGGTTTCGCCTGAAACCAGAGAGGGCTGGATGGTATCATAGCCCGCCATCGTTATTTTGCCGCATGCCGGTAATTTGCGGCAGGATTTGTTGTTTTTTAGCAACTTATAGGGAAATATCCCTTTCTTTTGCCATTATCCTGCTGACAGTTAGGGTAATTTTGGGCATGATTGGGCACGTAGGAAACGGAGGTGCCCGTGCAGCGGGTAACCAATTCCTTATTGACAGTTCGGGCACGGTTTTTTATAGTGGTACCCCGAATATATTTGGATTACCGCAGTATTTGGGCGGTCCGTATATGGTGATTTTTGTGAAGGCCGGCATGCTGCAAAGCTTGCCAAGTCTGCGCATAACAAACTTTTTGATGAGGGAATAACATGACCAAACAGCTTAAATTAGGCGCTTTGTTCTTGGCCTTGGTTGCTTCCGGTGCCGCCATGGCGGACAGCAGCTTCAACAATGAAAAATACGGCTATACCATCAGCCAGCAGTCTCGCGAAGTGGTTCGCTCTAACTATGAGCCTAAAGGTGCTCACGAATGCTGGGAAAACAGCTTCTTGAACGCTGAAGTAGATCGCTTGGGCTTGGTAGAGTGTGGTGACCGTCAGGCAGAAGCTCCTGCTCCTGCTGAACCGCAAGTACGCGAAGAGCTGGTATCTCTGTCATCCAACTTCCTGTTTGGTTTTGACAAATTCAATCTGCGTCCTGAAGCTCGCACCACTTTGGATGAGCTGGCTCAGCGCCTGAGCGGCAGCAACGTACAATCTGTGCGTGTTGAAGGTAACACTGACTTCATGGGTAGCGATGCCTACAACCAACGCCTGTCTGAACGTCGTGCTAACACTGTTAGCGAGTACCTGGTTGGCCGTGGCGTACCGGCTGAGAAAATCTCTGCCGTTGGCTTGGGCGAATCTCAAGCTAAGATGACTGAACAGTGTCAGCAAGAAGTTCGCAACTTGGGTCGTCGCGTTTCTGCCGCTCGCAAACGTAGCGCTCTGATTGCATGTATCGAGCCGGATCGTCGCGTAGACGTTCGTATCCGTACTCTGGTTGAACAGCCTGCTCAGTAATCGCTAACTGATTAGCGTTCAATACTGAAAAACCGGACTTTATACAAAGTCCGGTTTTTTCGTGCGTACTATTTGTAGCTAGAGGCAACATAAAGAAATAGCTGCTTGCACTACATCTCCCATTGCCTATATAGGTGCGATGGCGCAAAATTCGCCTGCTGGAAAATATTTTATTAAAAAAATCTTATGCTGGAAAAACTTCTACTTCTCTGCCAAAACTGTTCTCGCCTGCTATTAGCATTCGCGCTCTTCTTTTATTTTCAGGTAGCCTTTGCTATCGATTTCGGCCGTATTCAACCGGATGAGGCTGCGGTTTATGTGCAAGACCTCGACAGCGGTGAGGTGTTGCTTACGCATCGAGCCGATGTTTCTATGAATCCCGCCTCCACCATGAAATTGGTGACCACCTTCGCCGCCTTGCGTGGATTAGGCGGTGATTACCGTTGGCAAACCCAGTGGCGCAGCAGTGGCACAGTAGCTAATGGCGCACTGCAAGGTGATTTATATTGGGTGGGCAGTGGTGATCCTGCTTTCGACCAGCCCGATCTGGTGGATATGCAGCAGCAGCTGGTGCGGCAGGGCATTATGTCGTTAAATGGCAAAGTGGTGTTGGATCGGCGTGTTTGGGGTGGTCTTGCTAGTGCAGAAGGTTTTGAAAATGATGCAGATGAAAGCTTTGTTGTGCCGCCCGATCCCCATATGATTGCCTATAAAGCCCTTTGGATTACTGCCGCCCGCAATGAGGCTGGGCAGCCAGATTTTTTGCTCAACCCGCCACTCTACGGCATTCAAACCGATCTCAGCCAACTCACCGAAACCGACGGCCGATGCGGCAAACTTTCCAATCATGTTTCCGCCAAATTTGAAAACGGTATGCTGGTGTTCCGCGGCCGCCTGCCGGCTGCATGTATGGGCGAGAAAATGTTCATTAATTTGTTCGATGCCCCACGCTTTGCCGAAGAAAGTTTTCGCGGCTATTGGCTTGCGCAGGGCTTGGGTGGCCTATATGGTTTTGGCCGGGGAGCTGCCCCCAGCAACAGCCGCATCTTGGCCACGCACTTTTCCAAACCGTTAGGCGAAGTGCTGACCGATATGAACAAGCACTCCAGCAATCTGATTGCACGCAGCGTTTTTCTCACGCTTGGCCACCAAGCAAACGGACCACACAGCGTACAGAATGCCGAGGCCGCTGTGCGGCGGCAGCTGGTGTCGGCCGGATTGGATGACGAAGCGCTGGTATTGGAAAACGGCTCCGGCCTTTCCCGCCGTGAACGGCTTACTGCCCGTTTTCTCGGCAGCATGCTGTTTCAGGCCTACCGCTCCCCCTTCCGCGATACTTTCATTCACACCCTGCCGATTGCCGGTACCGACGGTACCCTACGCGGCCGCTTCCGTCAGCTAGGCCGCTCGCTGCGTATGAAAACAGGTACGCTGCGCGACGTGCGTGCGTTGGCCGGCTACTGGTTGCCGCCCAATGGACGCAGGCTGGCCGTGGTGGTGATTATTAACAGCCACCGTTCCGGCGGCTATCTGCCTGATATGGATGCCATGGTGCGCCGGATTGTGCATGATGCCGATAGATTGGATAACGTTCAAACCGTACCCGCTCAATAATCGGCAAATGCAACGGGAAATCTGCCGAATACCTTATCCCACAAGGAAAAGCTGGCAAAGTGGAGCATTTTCAGGTAGCCTAATGCAGTTTATAGCGGATCAATCCGCCATATTTCCATTTTGACTTTTTCACCCCCTTCTCAGGAGTAAACCATGAGCGAACAAGAACAACAGCAACCGATTTTTAACGTAGAAAGACTGTATGTAAAAGATTTGTCTTTGGAAGTGCCGCACGCACCGGAAGTATTCCTCAGCCAAGATGCTCCGAACGTGGAAATCCAGGTACACACCGATTCTAAAAAACTGGAAGAAGAACACCACGAAGTAACCGTTACCGTAACCGTGACCGCCAAGTTGCCTGATGGCAAAGTATTGTTCCTGAACGAAGTGGCGCAGAGCGGCATTTTCCGTTTGGCAAACATTCCGGAGCAAGATGTGAAAGTATTGCTCGGCATTGCCTGCCCGAACATCCTCTACCCCTATGCCCGCGAAGCTGTGTCTTCCTGCATCACCCGTGCCGGCTTCCCGCCCGTGGTATTGATGCCGATCAACTTCGAAGCTATGTACGAACAGCAACAAGCCGCCGCCAACACTCCGGCTGCCGGCAACGCTTAATCGGCTATTGGCAAACAAAACAGGCGATGACAGAAGGTCATCGCCTGTTTTCTATAGCAGAAAACCATTATTCCAATAGCCTTTCAGGTAGCCTCAATCCTTGGCCAAGGGCGCAAACCCTTCAAATTGCCGCATGGCATTTTGCCAGCTTGCGGGGGTTTGGAATTGCATTTCGCCGTTGTCGATGCGTTGTGCGACTTGGGTGGTGTGGGCTTGGGTGAGTTTGGTGCCGCTTTCTGCGTCGCGCAGGATGTAGTCGATGCGCAGGCAGCTTTCATATTCGGTTACGGCCATTTCCACGCGGATTTTCTGGCCGAAGCGGGCGGGGCGGATGTATTTGAGATCGAGCTTCACCACTGGCCAGGCGTGGCCGTGTTTGAGCATGACGGTGTAGTTGTAGCCGATGGCATCGAGCAGGGCGCAACGGGCGATTTCGAGGTATTTGACATAGTGGCCGTGCCAGACGATCTGCATCACGTCTACGTCGAAAAAGGGGACTTCGATTTCGGTGTGGTGGCGGCAGTAGATGTGTTTAGCCATGCGGGGTGTTGCTCCAGAAGTCGTAGAAGTTGAACCATTGCAGCGGCACGCGGGCGGCGTGGGCGGCCAAAACGTCGGCGTACTGTTGCGCCATGTTTTCAATCACTTGTTTGCGCGTGGCGGCTGTCCAGCTTGGGGCTACCTGAAAACGCTTCAGACATAAATGATAACGACCGTGTTCTTTTAACACGAAAACAGTGTTGGTGGGCGCGCGCAAGAGGCCGGCGAGCAGCCAGGGGCCTTGCGGCAGATGGGCGGTGTGGCCGAGGAATTGCACGGGCACGGTTTTGTTGCCGCGCACGGGGGTGCGGTCGGCGGCGATGGCGAGCCACTCTCCGGCATCAAGTTTTTGCGAGAGCTGGAGCATTTTTGCCGCGTCGAGGTCGGCTACCTGAATCAGTTGCAAATCGCTGGCGCCGGCGGCTTTGAGGGCGCGGTTGAAATCTTCGGCATGGGCGTTGTGCACCAGCACGTTGAGTTTGAAGCCTTGGTGGTGGGAGACGAGGGCGCGGCACACTTCGATGTTGCCCAGATGCGAGCAGATGAGGATTTGGCCGCGTGCGTTGTGGTTATCCACATCCGCATACAGGTTGTCGGGGTCTTCCACCACGAGGTCGGGCACGGTGATTTTATGCTGCCACACGGCGAAGCGGTCGGCCACGGCTTGGCCGAAGGCCGCGAATTGGCGGTATACGGGGAAACGCGCGGGCAGCGGTGCGGCGGGAAAACTGTTTTTCAGGTAGCCCTGATATTGGCGCACGCTGCGGCGTTGGGCGGCAGAGGTGAGGTAGAAATAGGCGGCAACGAGGGCGGCAATGCCGTGCACCGGCCACAGGGGCAGGTAGAGCACCAGCCATTCGGTAATTTTGAGGAAGAGGCGGTGGCCGCGTTCGCGCTGTGCCGACCAATGCGCCTGTTCGGTTGGTGCCGTTTGAGGCCGTTTGAACAGGCGGCCGATGCGGCGGGCAACCATGCCGCAAAACAGGCGGGCGTGCATTTTGCTGATGAGCAGGTTGTCGCGGCGCAGGTTGAAGTGCGAGATGCCGCCCTCTGCGTAGCGCACGGGCGTGTCGAGCCAAACGAGGGGTACGCCCGCCCAATGCAGTCGGATGAGGATTTCGTTGTCGAAATCCATGCGCTCGCCGATGACGGCACCGCCGTATTGGATGGGCAGGACAGCATCCAGCGGATAAACGCGGAAGCCGCACATGCCGTCTTTGATGTCGAACGACCAAGTGTGCAGCACGTTCCAAAAATCGGTGATTTTGCGGCCGTAGAGCCGCGATTTGGGCACGTCGCCGCTGTACACCGGCCGCCCGCATACCACGGCTTGCGGCTGCGACTGTGCGGTTTCGATAAAGCGCGGGATGTCGGCAAAGCTGTGCTGCGCGTCGGCATCAATCTGCAAAATGTGGCTGAAACCTTGCTCCGCCGCCAATTTGAAACCCCATTTCATCGCACTGCCTTTACCGCCGTTCACCGGGCGGAAGGCTACTTGAACGCCTTCTTCACGCAAGGCCTCCAAACCGGCGCGGCAGTCTTCGCCCGAGCCGTCGTCCACCACCAAAACGGGCAGGCCGCAATCTCGCAGGGCGGAAACCACCTGCGGCAGCGTGTCGAGATGTCGGTAGTGGGGGATGACGGCGAGGAGTTTCATGATGGGGCGGGAAACGGTGGGAAAACGGGATTTTAACAAAAGGGGGAAAAGGCTACCTGAAAATCGGATGGGATTGTTTTCGCTTCGTTGCGGCTTGTGTGCTGGCTTTGCCAAGACATTGTTGCTTTTTCAGGTAGCCTCTGGATGCCCGCCGTCTGTTTTGTCTTCCAGCATCTCCGCCCCTTCGCTGCCGGCTTGCTCCACCAGCTGCGCATCGAGCCGTTTGCCGGCTTTCACGCCCATTTGGCGCAGTTTTTCCACGCGGTCGACCAGGTTGCCGCGGCCGCTGTAGAGCTGTTTGTAGGCGGTTTGGTAGCTATCTTGCGCCTGCTGGAGGTTTTTGCCCACTTTTTCCAGGGTTTCCACGAAGCCGACGAATTTATCGTAGAGTTTGCCGCCTTCGCTGGCAATCTGCAGGGCATGGCGGTTTTGGTATTCGTGCCGCCAGATGTTGGCCACGGTGCGCAGGGTGGCCAGAAGCGTGCTGGGGCCGACCAGGATGATGCGTTGGTCGAAACAGGTTTGGAAGAGCTCGGGGTCTTGTTGCAGGGCGAGCAGGTAGGCGGGCTCTACGGGTACGAACATGAAGACGAAATCGAGCGATACCAGGCCTTGGATTTCATCGTAGCGTTTGGCGGCGAGCTCTTTGATGTGCTGGTGTATCGAGGCGAGGTGGGCGGCGAGCTCGGCTTCGGCGGCTTCGGGGCTTTCGGCGCGGGTGTAGCGCACGTAGGCGGTGAGCGATACTTTGGAATCGACGATGATTTGTTTGTTGTCGGGCAGGTTGATGAGCACGTCGGGCTGGAGGTAGCGGCTTTCACCGTCGCTGTCGGTTTGGCGGCCGCCGCTTTGCACGAAGTATTCGCGCCCTTTCACCAGGCCGGAGTTTTCCAGCACTTTTTCCAGAATCATCTCGCCCCAATTGCCCTGGCTTTTGTTGCGGCTGCCGGTGAGGGCTTGGGTGAGGGCTTGGGCATCTTGGTGCAGCCGGGCGTTGAGCTGTTGCAGGCGTTTGAGCTCGTTTTCCAGCGTGAGCCGCTCTTTGGCTTCTTTTTCGTAGGTATTTTGTACGAGTTGGCTGAAGCCTTGCAGTTTTTCGCTCAAGGGATTGAGCAGTTGGTCGAGCTCTTGGCGGTTTTGCTCGGAAAAACGGCGGCTTTTTTCTTCGAGGATTTGGTTGGCGAGGTTTTGGAATTGTTCGCCCAAGTTTTGGCGGGCTTGGTTGAGCAGGGCGATTTGTTCGGCGTGGGCTTGCTGCTGCTGTTCGATTTGGGTTTGCACGCGCTCGTGCTGCAGGCGGCTGGCGGCCAGCTCTTGGCGGGTGGTTTCGTAGCGCTGTTGGAGCTGCTGTTGCCGTTCGGCAGCTTCGGCCAGTTGGCGGTCGAGGTGTTGTTTGGATTGTTCGGCAGCCACGGCGCGGGTTTGCCAGCTTTGGGCTTCTTCTTGTTCGGCGGCGGATTGCTGCTTGGCGGCGGCGGATTGCTGCTTGGCGGCGGCGAGCTCGCGCAATAGCTGTTGCTGCCGTTCGGCCGCTTCGGCCAGGCGGTTGGTGAAATGTTGCACTGATTGCTCGGCGGCGGCGGCGTGGGTTTGGTAATCCTGTGCGGCTTGGCGGGCAGCAGAAAGCTGCTGTTGGCTGTCGGCCAGGCTTTGGGCGGTGTGGCCGAGTTGCTGTTCGTTTTGCTGACAGACTTGCTGTTGCAGGGCGAGCTGGTGTTGCAGGCGGTCGGCTTCTTGCTGGTGGCGGTGTTGCGCGGCTTGGTGGCGGGCGTTTTGCCACAGCCAAACGATGAGTGCGCACAGTAGGGCGGCGGCGAAGCAGGCGATAAGCAGGACGGGAAGGGTAAAGGTCATAAAAGGCTACCTGAAAACGGTGTTTGGGCGCTAAAGCATGAGCTTCAACGACGTTTAAATGGGGAGCGGTTGGCGGTTTAATCCGCTATCGAAATCCGCACGATTTTATGCTCCTGCGGGTTGCCATGCCAATAATCGCGGTACAGTTCCAGGCAGTCGGCAATGCTGGCAAACAGTTTGGGCTGGCGTTGCTTGAGGTCGGCCAGGCCGCAAAAGGCGATGTGGATTTCGCGTTGCGGCAGCCAGCCCAAGTCGCGCATACAGTCGTTGAGCGAATCGAGGCCGCCGCTAAAATAGGCGGGCAGCTCGAAGGCTTCCTGCATGCGCTGCATCAGGTTGTGCGGGGTTTTGATGCGGGATAAATTCACGCTGATGGCAAGGGCATCCGGGCTGGTTAGGGTTTGACGGATAAAGCGGCTCATGGAAGTTTATTGTGCGCTAGTCTGAGAGTAAACGAATTTTGTGAGATATATGTTAGGGTTTCGGCAGCTTACCAAATTTCAGGTAGCCTTCGCCATTTCCTGCCTGCTCGCCTTTGCGCCTCATGCCGGCGCGGGGCACTCAATTTAGCTATGCAAAAACAAGCCCTCCTGTGGAGGTCTTATTTTAACTTTGTTAAAACGAACCCTTCTAACGAAGGCTTTGTTTTTGCTTCGCAGAAACTCGTCCTCCTTCGGAGACCTCGTTTTCTTTGCTTCGCCAAAGAAAGGGAGCAAAGAAAGGCGACTGCGGGCACAGGTTTGGCTTTGCCAAACTTCCCTCACTTCGCGCGGTTTTTCGGGCGCAAAGAGAAATTGGATTAGCTGCAACTTGCGGCTGCGCCGCTTCGGGCATGCAAGCCCTTGTTCCCCGAAAAACCGCACTCCGTTCGGCTGCTCCAGCAGAGAGGGCGTTGCGGCAACCGTTCGTACCCCCCATCTTCCGCGTTTGGTTATCGGGAAAGTTCATCAATCTATGAATTATGAATTCTACCGCTTTCAGGTAGCCTTCTCGCTTTTCGGGTAGAATACCGCCGTTTTGTTGGCCTTTTTTCATAGGAAACCACATGTCTGCCCTGCTTGCCCTTTCCCCGCTCGACGGCCGCTATGCCGCCGCCGTTGAAGCCCTGCGCCCCGTTTTTTCCGAATACGGCCTGATCCGCGCCCGCGTGCGCGTGGAGCTGGAATGGCTCAAATCGCTGGCTGCCGCGCCCGAAATTAGCGAAGTGCCGCCTTTTTCTGCCGCCACTTTGGCCGAAATCGATGCCGTGATTGCCGGTTTTTCGCCTGAACACGCTGCCGAAGTGAAAGCCATCGAAGCCACCACCAACCACGACGTGAAAGCCGTGGAATACTGGCTAAAACAGCGCTTCGAGAGGCTACCTGAAATCCAAAAGGCAAACGAATTCATCCACTTTGCCTGCACCAGTGAAGACATCAACAACCTTTCCCACGCCCTGATGCTGCGCGAAGCCCGCGATAGCGTGCTGCTGCCCAAGCTGGCCGAAATCGCCGCCAAGCTGCGCCAAATGGCACACAGCTTGGCCGCCCAACCCATGATGAGCCGCACCCACGGCCAGCCCGCCACCCCCACCACCCTAGGCAAGGAAATCGCCAACGTGCTTGCCCGTTTGCAGCGCCAAACCGCCCAGCTGGAGAAACAGGAGTTTTTGGGCAAAATCAACGGCGCCGTAGGCAACTATAACGCCCATCTCTCCGCCTACCCCGATATGGATTGGGAAGCGCATTGCCACCGCTTTGTCGAACAGTCGCTTGGGCTCACCTTCAACCCCTACACCATCCAAATCGAGCCGCACGACTACATGGCCGAGTTCTTCCAAACCCTCAGCCGCATCAACACCATCCTCATCGATTTCAACCGCGACGTGTGGGGCTATATTTCCCTTGGCTATTTCAAACAAAAAGTGAAGGCCGGCGAAGTCGGTTCCTCCACCATGCCGCACAAAGTGAACCCCATCGACTTTGAAAACTCCGAAGGCAACCTCGGCACCGCCAACGCTATCCTCGGCTTCATGGCCGAGAAACTGCCCGTATCTCGCTGGCAGCGTGACCTGACCGACAGCACCGTGCTGCGCAACATGGGCGTGGGCGCAGGCTACACCCTGCTCGGCTGGGCCGCCCACCTGCGCGGCCTGAACAAACTCGAAGCCAACCCCGCCGCCATGCAGGCCGACCTCGACGCCACCTGGGAACTATTGGCCGAGCCCATCCAAACCGTGATGCGCCGCCACGCCGTGCCGCAGGCCTATGAGCAGCTCAAAGCCCTCACCCGCGGCCAAGACGGCATCACGCCCGCCACCCTCCAGTCCTTCATCCGCGGCCTCGACATCCCTGAAGAAGCCAAAGAGCGCCTGCTCGCGCTTACCCCCGCGCTGTATGTGGGCAAGGCGGAAGAGCTGGCCAAGCGGATTTAAGGCCGCCTGCTGACATCCAACAAAAAGGCTACCTGAAACTTTCAGGTAGCCTTTGTTTATTCATCGGTTGCTGCTGGATCGAAGTGGAAGCGGTTTTGCGGATCGAGCTCGCGGGTGGCGGCGCGCAGCCAGGCCCAGGCCAGGTCGTATTGCTGCTGGAAGGCGTTCCATAGGGCGTCTTCGCTCATGATGCTGTATTCGCCTTCGGTGGCCAGGGAAACGGGCAGGCCGCTTTCGATGGCTTGGTGCAGCGGCATATATTCGCGGTCGTAGAAATCAGACATTTCGCGCATCAGCTGCATGGCGTGCTGCCATTGCTCCTGAGCGGCTTCCAACTCGGGCAACAGGCGCTCCCATTCGCGGTAGAGGGATTGAATGCGGTCGATGCGTGCTTGGGCGGCTTCGGGGGTGATGGGGTTCGACATATTGCCTCCGGTGGGGATGGTTGGGTGAAATGTGGTGTTTGGTTGATATAGGTGGCAGGCGGGCAGAAATGTTGAGGCTACCTGAAAGCATGCGCTTCAACGAAGCATCCCTACAGCCCGAATTCCTGCAGGAAGCGGGCATCATCCGCCCAGCCGGATTTCACTTTCACCCAAACCTTGAGGAATACCTTGGTTTCAAACAGTTTTTCCATATCCAGCCGGGCTTCGGTGGAGATTTTTTTCAGTTTTTCGCCGCCTTTGCCGATGATGATGGCCTTTTGGCCGTCTTTATCCACCAACACGGCGATGTAGATGCGGTATAGCCCGTCTTCTTCTTCAAATTGTTCTACCGCCACGTTGGCGGCATAGGGCAGCTCTTCGCCGAGGTGGCGGAACAGCTTTTCGCGCACGATTTCGGCGGCCAGGAAGCGGGCAGAGCGATCGGTTACCGCGTCTTCGGGGTAGAGCGGCACACTTTCGGGCAGGTGGGGGCGCAGCCGGGCGAGCAGCTCGCCGATGCGCAGCCCATGTTTGGCGCTCACGGCTTCCGCGCCAGCAAAATCAAACTCTCGGCACACGGTTTCGATAAATTCTTCCAATTCGGCCTTGCTGTTGGCGCGGTCGATTTTGTTCACCACCAAAATCACGGGCAGGTGTTTGGGCAGCAGGCGGATCACGGCGCGGTCGGCTTCGCTGAAACGCATGGCTTCCACCACGAAAGCCACCACATCTACGCCGCCGATGGCTTCGGTAACGTTTTGGTTGAGCCGGTCGTTGAGCGCGTTGCGGTGGCGGGTTTGGAAGCCGGGGGTGTCCACGAAGATGAACTGGCTGCGCTCATCGGTATAAACGCCGGTGATTTTGTGGCGAGTGGTTTGGGCCTTCTTGCTGGTGATGCTGATTTTCTGGCCGATGAGGTGGTTCATCAGCGTGGATTTGCCCACGTTCGGCCGGCCAACGATGGCCACGAAGCCGCAGCGGAAGGCGGTTGGATGTTTGGTGTTGGAATAATTCATGTTGTTCATATGGATATATTTTCAGGTAGCCTGTGCGGAATGCTCAATAGGCTACCTGAAAACGTGGGCTTCAACAAAGCTAAAATGTAGCGGCTTAGTTTTTAATGCGAACTTTGTCTTCTGGGTTGCCGAACACGATTTCGGGCAGATTCCACTGTGCCATGAGTTTGTTCAGCGCTTTGATTTTCACCATGCGCACGGGTTTGCCGGCCAGAATGGGGGCGTTGATGGCGAAGCGGTTGATGCCGAGCAGGAAGTTGATGCACTCCTGCACCAACATATCGTTGCCTTCAAAGCGGATTTCGGTGGCGCTGGTGAGCATGCCGGTGCCTTTGGCCCACACGCCTTTGTCGTTCAGTTTATAGCCGTTCTCCTGTGCCCAAGCTTGCCATTCGGGTGAGTTTTCCGCACCTTCCGGCACGTGGATGCGCAGCTCGGGATAGTCTTTTACCGCGTTTTTGGAGGAGAACCATAGGAAGAAAATGCCGATAAATGCGCCGAATAAGACGCTGAACACAAAAACCATGATTGAATCCTTTATTAAGTTGAAAATGAGTGGCTAATATATAGCATGCCGTTTTCTGTCGGTAAATCCTGCCTGTAAGGCTTGTTTGTATTAGCTCAAATATTATTGGCCTGAATGATAGCGGCATCAGCAGCGATTCAGGCACGGGATTGGCGGTGTTTTTTGTTTTTGCCGGGCAGGGGGTGATGTTCCTGCAGCCAATCCAGCGCCTCTTTGGCCGCAGCTTGTTCGGCGGCGCGGCGGCTGGCGGCTTGGGCGCGGGTGATGTGGGCGAGTTCGCCCAGATCGCAGGCGATATCGAAACGGGCATCACAGCCCTCGCCGGACTGGTGTTCAATGCGGTATTTGGGCAGGGGCAGGCGGCGGGCTTGCAGGGCTTCTTGAAGCAGGGTTTTCGGGTCTTTGCCCTGGTTGCTTAAGTCGATGTTGGCAATGCGCCGGGCAAACAGGCGGCGCACGGTTTGCTCGGCGGCGGCGAAATCGGCATCGAAGCTGATGGCGGCCAGCAGGGCTTCCACGGCGTCGGCCAGGATGGAGGGGCGGTCGAAACCGCCGCTTTTGAGTTCGCCCACGCCCAAATAAAGCGCGTCGCCCACGCCCATGCTGCGGGCGATTTCGGCGAGCACGTCTTGGTTGACCAAATTGGCGCGCAGGCGGGAGAGTTCGCCTTCGCTATAGCCGGGGAAGGCGTCGAACAGCATTTTGGCCACGCTGTAATCTAGGATGGCGTCGCCGACAAACTCGAAGCGTTCGTTGTTTTGGGCGCTGTAGCTGCGGTGAGTAAGCGCCTGCTCGAAGAGGCGGGGATTTTGGAAGCTGTGGCCGAGATGGCGTTGCAGCTCTTCGCCGGCCCGGGCGCGGCGCGGATCGGGCTTCGGGATCTTGCGGGGTTTGGCGGTGGGTTTGCTCATGATGGCGGGATTATATCGGGTTTGGCGGTGCGGCGCAGGCAATAGATGATTTTCGGGTAGCCTCTATGCGGTTTGCGAGAGGCTACCTGAAAAGTGGCGGATTATAGCGAATGGAAATAAGGATGCTGCTGCCTTGCCATACCGGCTGGCCTGCCTGCGGCTCGCTGCCTAGCCCATTCGTTTTATCCACTATGCTTTGCTTGCCTTGCAGCTTATGTTTTCAGGTAGCCTTTGTTTGCCAGATAAAGGCTACCTGAAACCTTATTTACACGGTTTGCGAATACTTGGCGGCGGTGTCGCGGGAACGTAGGTGGCAGTCGAACACCATGGCGATGTTGCGGATGAGGAAGCGGCCTTTTGGGGTGACGGTTAGGCCGGTTGTATGGAGCTCAACCAGGCCTTTGGCGGCGAGGGTGGTCATATCGGCCAGCTCGGCGGCGAAATATTGGGCGAAGGGCTGGCGGCATTCGGCTTCGTAATCGGCAAACTCGAGGCCGAAGCGGCACATGAGGTCTTGGATGAGGCGGCGGCGCAGCAGGTCGTCTTCGTCGAGCAGGTAGCCGCGGAACAAGGGCAGCCGGCCGGCATCGAGGTCGGCATAGTAGGCTTCGAGCTGGCGCTGGTTTTGGCTGTAGATGCGGCCGATTTTGCCGATGGAGGAGAGGCCGACGGCGATGAGGTCGCAATCGGCGTGGGTGGAATAGCCTTGGAAGTTGCGTTGCAGGCGGCCTTCGCGCAGGGCAACGGCGAGTTCGTCTTGGGGCTTGGCGAAATGGTCCATGCCGATGAAGACGTAGCCTTCGCTGCCCAGCCGCTGCACGATTTGCTGGAGCATGTCGAGCTTGGTGTTGCTGTCGGGCACGGCATTGGTGTCGATGCGGCGCTGGGGTTTGAAGATGTGCGGCAGGTGGGCGTAGTGGTAAACTGCCAGCCGGTCGGGGGCGAGGGCGAGCACTTTATCCAGCGTTTGCTGCATGGTGGCGGGGGTTTGGTGCGGCAGGCCGTAAATCAAATCGACGCTCACGGATTGGAAGCCGGCTTCGCGGGCGGCATCGATCACCACACGGGTTTCTTCTTCGCTCTGGATGCGGTTTACGGCTTGCTGCACTTGCTGGTCGAAATCCTGAATGCCCACGCTCATGCGGTTGAAGCCGAGCGAGCCGAGAAACAGCACGGTTTCGCGGCTTACTTTGCGCGGGTCGATTTCGATGGAGTATTCGCCTTGCGGCATCAGGGTGAAGTGCTCGCGGATAAGGCTGAATACGAAATTGAGCTGGGCATCGGAGAGGAAGGTGGGGGTGCCGCCGCCGAAGTGCAGCTGCGCCAATTCGGGCTTGCCTTGCAGGAGTTCGGCCTGCAGGGCGAATTCTTTTTTCAGGTAGCCTAGGTATTGGTCGGCGCGGGTGGTGTCTTTGGTGATGATTTTGTTGCAGCCGCAGTAGTAGCAGATGGTGTTGCAGAAGGGGATGTGGATATAGAGCGAGAGGGGGCCGGGCGTGCGGTTTTGCACGGCTTGGATGTAGTCTTCGGCGGTAAAGCCTGTGTGGAAGCGGTCGGCGGTGGGGTAGGAGGTGTAGCGCGGGCCGTTGGCAGGCAGGGAGGCGATAAGCTTGCGGTCGAAGATGATTTCTTGGGTACGGTTGGCAGACATGGTAGTGGTTAGATTGCTGTTATTTTTTGATAAATATGCGGTAATAGGTTTTGTTTGTGAAATCGGGTAAAATGCCGGTGTTTGGCAAATTGCTCCGACTATTGCCGGGCGGTAAGTATAAACGATAATTGCCGCCGCTTCATAAGCTCAGATTGCTTAGAAAGTTAGCACACACATGAAAGCCATGCCCCACTCCACAACTTGCTCGCGCTGCGTTTTTAAAGAGCTATGCCAGCCCAATGCCGCGATTGCGGTGGTGGTAGAGCGTGTTGATGCGGTTATCAAACGCAGCCGCCGCCTGAAAAAGGGCGATTTCCTGTTTCGCAACGGCGACGGGTTTGATTCGCTGTTTGTGGTGCGCACCGGTTTCCTGAAAACGGTTATCGCCAGCCACGACGGGCGCGATCAGGTTACCGGTTTTTTTATGTCGGGCGAACTGGTGGGCATGGACGGCATCTGCAACCAAATACACTACTGCGATGCGGTGGCGCTGGAAGACACGGAAGTGTGCGAGCTGCCCTATGCCAGCATGGAGGAGCTTTGTGCGGCGGTGCCGGAATTGCAGCTGCATTTCTACCGCTTGTTTAGCCAGGAAATTGTGCGCGATCAAAATGTGATGCTGCTTTTGGGCAATATGCGCGCCGAAGAGCGGCTGGCGGCGTTTTTGCTGAATTTGTCGCAACGGCTGAAAAAACGCGGCCTCTCGGCCAATGATTTTATTTTGCGCATGTCGCGCGAGGAAATCGGCAGCTATTTGGGGCTGAAGCTGGAAACAGTGAGCCGCACGCTCTCCAAATTCAGCCAAGAAGGGCTGATTGAAGTGGAATACAAACATATCCGCCTGCTCAAGCCCGAGCGGCTCAAGCAGCTGGCTTCCGGCCTCCAGCCTGCTGTGGTTTAAAGCGGCATCCTGGATTTATCTTTATTTCCCAACCGCTTGGCAGGCTACCTGAAACTATGCTTGCCAAGCCCAATTTTCCAATATGAAAATCCTCATCTTAGGTAGCGGCCAAGTGGGCACTGCCGTGGCACAGAATTTGGTGGAAATCCCCAACCACGACGTGACCATTATCGACAACGATCCCGAAGCCCTGCGCAACATCGGCAGCAAGCTCGATGTGCAAACCCTGCTGGGCAACGGCTCTTCTCCCGCCGTGATGGCCGAAGGCGGCGCCTACGACACCGACCTGCTGCTCGCCCTCACCCGCCACGACGAAACCAATCTGGCCGCCTGCAAACTGGCTTCCAGCCTGTTCAACATCCCCAACCGCATCGCCCGCGTGCGCCTTTCCGATTATTTGGAGTTCACCGGTCCCGACGCCGAAGAAGATAACGACGGCCGCGGCACGCTCGATTTGTTCGGCGTGAGCGAATCCATCTGCCCCGAACAACTGGTTACCGAGCGGCTGGCCGATTTGCTCTGCCACCCCAGCGCCCTGCAGGTGCTCACCTTTGCCGAAGACAAAGTGCGCATGCTCGTGGTGCGCGCGCAAAGCGGCGGGCGGCTATTGGGACAGCCCATCCACACCATCCACGAACACCTGCCCGAAGGCACCGACTGCCAAATCTGCGCCATCTACCGCAACAACAAGCTGATTATGCCCACGCCGCAAACCGTGATTCAGCAGGGCGACGAAGTATTCGTGGCGGCCGCCACTTCGCAAGTGGCCGAAGTGTTGCGCGAATTGCGCCCGCAGCAGCAGCCCACGCGGCGTGTGATGATTGCCGGCGGCGGCCAAATCGGCTTCCGCCTTAGCCGCCAGCTGGAAGACCGCTTCGATGTGAAAATCATCGAAATCAATGAAAAGCGTGCCGAATGGCTTTCGGAAAACCTCAACAGCACCCTGGTGCTGCACGGCTCCGCCGCCGACGAAAGCCTGCTGGAAGGCGAATACATCGACGAAATCGACGTGTTCTGCGCGCTCACCAACGACGACGAAAACAACATCATGGCCGGCATGCTGGCCAAAAGCCTCGGCGCCAAACGCGTTATCGCCATCGTTAACCGTTCCAGCTATGTGGATTTGCTGCAAGGTAATACCATCGACATCGCCGTATCTCCCCACTTGGTGACTATCGGCTCAATTTTGGCGCACATCCGGCGCGGCGACGTGGAAGCCGTCCACCCCCTGCGTGGCGGCAATTCCGAAGCCATCGAAATCGTGGTACACGGCGACAAAGATACGTCCAAGCTGGTCGGCCGCCGCGTGAGCGCCGTGCGCTGGCCCAACGGCTGCCACGTTGCCGCCGTAGTGCGCGATGAAGAAGTGTTCATGGGGCATCAAGACGTGCAGCTGGCCGACGGCGACCACATCATCCTGTTCGTAGCCCGCCGCCGCGTGGTGAGCGAGTTGGAAAAACTGATTCAAGTGCGCATGGGCTTTTTTGGCTAGAAACAGCGGCTTGGAAATAACAACAGGCTACCTGAAAACAAAAATGGTTTTTCAGGTAGCCTTTTTGTATGGCAGGCCGAAGGTGTTGATTATTCCTGCGGTGGCAGCGGGGCACCAGAAGGATGTTTGTAGCGGTTGTACGCAAACAGGTATTGCTCGGGGAAACGGCGCACCCAGTTTTCCACATTGCGATTGATGATTTCGGCGTCGTGGGCTTTGTCGCCGTTGAAGCTGCCTTCCACGGGCTCGATGTGCAGGGCGAAGCCGCGGCTTTCAGGTAGCCTGATGCCGGCGAAAAACAGGGGGCGTACGTTTTTTACTTGCGCAAGGCGGCCGGCCAGGGTCATGGTGTAGGCGGGGCGGCCGAAGAAGGGCGCCCATACGCCGTCGCCATGTTCGTCGGGCACGTGGTCGGGCAGGACGATGGTGGCTTCGCCCTGGCGCAGGGCTTGGATGATTTGCTTCACGCCGTGCAGGTTGGTAGGGGCGGTGCGGCCTTTGTCGCGCACGCGGCCGGCCTGCATGATGTCGTCTAAAACTTTGATTTTCGGCGGCTTATACATGGCGGTGAGCGGGAAGGGCAGGCGGTGGCTGATGTAGCGGCCGGCGAGGTCGTAGTTGCCGATGTGGGGGGTGATGAGCAGCAGGCCTTCGCCGGCATCGAGGGCGGCCTGGATGTGTTCCCAGCCGTGGGTTTCCACGAATAGTGCGGCCACCTGCTCGGGGCTGCGGAAAAAGGCCAGCGGCAGCTCGAGCGCGCCTTTGGCAGTTTCGCGGAACACGGCGCGGATGTGGGCAGCATCGTTGGGCAGGCCGGCGGTGTGCAGGTGGTTGCGGATGCGTTCGCGGTCGGCACTGGCGAAACAATAAAGCAGGCCGCCGGCGCGGTTGGCGATGAAGTGCAGCACGGAAAGCGGCAGTACGGCCAGGGTGCGGAAGAGGAAGAAAACGAGGGTGCGCATGGGGATGGCGTTAGGGATGGGTTGGGGCGGTTTGGGCAGTATTGTAATGGAAAAGGGGGCGGGCAAGCCAATGGCGGAAAGGCTACCTGAAAGTATGGGTTCGAACGGAGTTAAAAGCCCAAACGGGTTTATGGTGTTGGCGCTGGTGTTTTAACTGCGTAGAAACGTAGGCGTAGTAGCGCCAAGATATCGCTTATTTCGCTGAAATTTATGCTTTAGTTGCGCAGAAACTCAGCCTTGGCTTAGGCAAAATATCAGTTTCAGGTAGCCTTTTGCCGGCTTGCCTGCCGTGCGATGCAGGTTTAAACTCAAGCCGCTTATTCGCGCCGATGCGTTTGCCATACAGTATCGGCTCTTGCTTCGGCTACATTTTCAGGTAGCCCATCATTCCCAAAGGAGACTCTATGAATCCGCTTCATTCTTTGCAGCCGCAGGCTGTTTGGCAGTGGTTTGCCGATATTTGCGCCATTCCGCACCCCACTTATCAAGAAGCCGCGCTGGCTGAAATGATTGTTTCCCGCGCCAAGGAAAAAGGCTTGGCGGTGCAGCAAGACGAAAAGGGCAATATTTATATCCGCAAGCCAGCGCATGGTGCGGGCATGGCCGATAAGCCCGGCGTGATTTTGCAGGGGCACATCGATATGGTGGCGCAAAAAACCCCCGATTCGCCGCACGATTTCGCCACCGACCCCATCCGGCCGCAAATCATCGATGGCTGGGTGCACGCCACGCAAACCACGCTGGGCGCAGATAACGGCCTCGGTTCGGCCATGGGCTTGGCCGTGGCTTTTGCCGACGATATCGAGCATCCGCCCTTGGAAGTGCTGCTCACGGTGGAAGAAGAAATCGGCATGGACGGCGCGCGCCAAATGCGTGGCGACTTGCTGCAAGGCCGTTATTTGATCAACTTGGATACCGAAGAAGCCGGTTGCGTGTATGTGGGTTGTGCCGGCGGGCGCGATGCCGATTTGAGCCTGCCTTTTGCCACCGAAGCCGCCGAAGGGCAGCATGTGCGCATTACCGTGTCTGGTTTATTGGGCGGGCATTCCGGCATCGATATTCACCGCGGCCATGGCAACGCCATCAAGGTGTTGGCCGATTTGTTGGCACGCCTGCCGGAAGAAAGCGGCTGGCGGCTGGCCGTCTTCCACAGCGGTGCGTTGCGTAACGTGATTCCTTCCGAGGCAGAAGCCGAAATCGTGCTGCCCCAGGCATTTGTTGGTGCGCTGGCCGAACTGGCCGACACCGTACGTGCCGAAACGCAAAACGAATTGGGCAAGTTTGCCGATAAATTGGCGATTCAGGTAGCCCCGCTCGGCCAGGGTGCACAAGCTGCCAGCCATGCCGACAGCCGCCGCATGATTGATTTGCTCGCTGCCGTTCCCAGCGGCGTACTTAAATGGAGCGAAGAGTTCGACGGCGTGGTGGACACCTCCAACTGCTTAAGCGTGGTGCACACGAAAGACGGCAAATTTACCGCCTCTATGCTGTTGCGTTCGCTGCGCGAACGGCCGAAAGACGACTTCTGCCGCCTGCTCGGCTCAATCGCCCGCCTCTCCGGCGCTACCCTGCATACCGAACAGGACTACACCGGCTGGGAGCCGCATATGTCGTCTGCCTTGCTGCAGAAAACCATCGAATCCTTTGCCGCCGTACGCGGGCAGCAGCCGCAAATCGAAGTGGTACACGCCGGCCTGGAATGCGGTTTGATGCAAAAACACCTGCCGCACACCGAAATGATTTCCTTCGGCCCGACCATCAAAGGCGCTCACTCGCCCAAAGAGCGGGTGCAGATTGATACCGTGGAAGAGTGCTGGCGCATTTTGCTGGATTTGCTCAAGCGGATTGCTTAATGAATTAAACGAAGCATTGAAAATCCCTGCCGACCAGTTGTTCTGGTCGGTATTTTTCATGCGAAATCGTATTTTTTAGGGGAAAGGCTTGCTAAAAAATGGATTGGAAAGGGATTTTAAATAACGATAATTTAATATTTTCCATAAAAATCAGTTGCCTATACTCTATTGGCTGGGTTATATTCCGCTTCGGGTTGCCGCAATGCTGCGGCGGCCGATTAAGTTAGCGCGGATGAAGCTCAAACTTCATCCGCGCTAGGAAGTACAAAGGAATACCCGTGAGCACTAACCAAGAAACCCCGCATAGCCTGCAACGCAACCTAAAAAACCGCCACTTGCAACTCATCGCCATTGGCGGCGCCATCGGCACCGGCCTGTTTATGGGCTCGGGCAAAACCATCCATCTGGCCGGCCCTTCCGTTATCCTCGCCTACATCATCATCGGCGCTTTCCTGTTTTTCATCATGCGCGCCATGGGCGAGCTGCTGCTCTCCAATCTCGAATATAAATCCTTCACCGATTTCACCCACGACTTGCTCGGCCCGGCCGCCGGTTTTTTTGTGGGCTGGACCTATTGGTTTTGCTGGGTGGTAATCGGTATGGCCGACATCATCGCCATCACCGGCTATACCCAATTCTGGTGGCCGGATGTGCCGCTGTGGCTGCCCGGGCTGCTGTGCATCATCCTCATGGCCAGTATGAATTTGCTCACGGTAAAACTCTTTGGCGAAATGGAATTTTGGTTTGCCCTGGTGAAAATCGTGGCCATTGTTGCCCTGATTGCCGTGGGCTGCTTTTTGGTGGTTAGCGGTTTTGTTGATCCCACCTCCGGCGAAAAAGCTTCGCTCAGCCACTTCTGGAATCATGGCGGTCTTTTCCCCAACGGCATCGGCGGCTTCTTCTCCGCCTTCCAGATTGCCGTGTTCGCCTTTGTGGGCATTGAGTTGGTGGGCACGGCTGCCGCCGAAACCAAAGACCCGGAAATCAACCTGCCCAAAGCCATCAACCGCATTCCCGTGCGCGTGATTATTTTCTACGTACTGGCCTTGAGCGTGATTATGGTGGTAACACCCTGGGACGAAATCGATCCCGCCAAGAGCCCGTTTGTAAACATGTTTACCCTTATCGGCATTCCGATTGCCGCCGGGTTGGTCAACCTCGTGGTGCTCACGTCCGCCCTTTCTTCCGCCAACGGCGGCATGTTTTCCACCGGCCGCATGTTGTATGGTTTGTCCGAAGCCGGCGTGGCTCCGCGCATGTTCAGCCGCCTCAACCGCAACGGCGTGCCTGCCACCGGCCTGCTTTATTCCTGCCTCTACCTGATTGTGGCCGTATTTCTGCTGTATCAGGAGGGAGACATCATGGCCATGTTCACCGTGGTTACTACCCTCTCCAGCATCGGCTTCATTTTCGTGTGGGCGATTATTCTGCTGGCCTACCTCAAATACCGCAAAACCCGCCCGCATCTGCACGAAAAATCCATCTACAAACTGCCCGGTGGTACCGCCATGGTGTGGGTGTGCCTCGCCTTCCTCGCCTTCGTGCTGGTGCTCTTCTCGCGCGATGCTGACACCCGGCTGGGGCTGATGTGCATGCCCATCTGGTTTGCCGCCTGCACCGTGCTGTATTGGGTACTGTATGCGCGCAAACACAGCCGTGCCCCAACCCCACAGCAGTCGCAGCAATAGCGGCAGAGAAAATACAAGGCTACCTGAAAGTTGTTGCTCAAACGAAGCTGAAATAGTTTTCAGGTAGCCTGATCGATGTAATCCAATGCTTCACGAAAAAGGCTACCTGAAAACGGAAAACCCGCTTTCAGGTAGCCTTTAAACCTATTGCCAGCCCTTAAAACCTCACCTCAGGCGGCACTTGGTGTTTGGCACGGTCGGGGAAGTCTAACAGCTGTGCCGGCTGCCGATGGCCGAAGTAGGCGGCGATGATCTTGTGCGGAAACAGTTGGCACAACGTGTTGTAGCCCATGGCTGCATCGTTATAAGCCTGGCGGGCGAAGGCGATGCGGTTTTCTGTGCTGGTGATTTCCTCAGCCAGCTGGCGCATATTGGTGGCAGCCTGCAAATCCGGATAGGCCTCAATCTGCACCATCAGGCTGCGCACGGCCTGGGTGAGCTGGGTTTCGGCGGCAGAAAGCTGCGCCACCGCCTCTGCATTTTCCGGCCGTGTGCCACCCAACACGCCGGCAGCCTGATTGCGCGCCTGCGTAACCTGCGTAAAGGTGTCGTTTTCATGTTTCAGGTAGCCTTTGGCGGCGGCCACCAAGTTGGGAATCAAATCATGCCGGCGTTGCAGCTGCACGCCGATTTGGGAGAAAGCATTTCGATATTGGTTTTGCGCGATCACCAGCCGGTTGTACACCATCACGCCCACCACGCCGCATGCGCCCAGCAGCAAAAGAATCCACAGCATCACGGTCTCCTGAAAGTGTTAAAATTACCAGCCCATCTTACCATATAGTTTGTGCGAACAGTGGCTTGAAGCGGTTTCAGGTAGCCTGCAATCTATTCTCGGAATATTCATCGTGCTAAACCTCCCCACTCTTATCTCCAAAACCCCGCATGCGCTCTACCGCGCCATGTTCTTCTACATCGTTGTCGCATTCGGCATCGGCTGGTTTCTGCCCGTAAACGGTGTGCTATGGGGCATACTGCTGGCCACCGCGCTGGTGCTGTATCTGCGCATCCGCTCGCTGGCACGCGGCGAGAAACGGCTTTACGACCGATTCCCCGCCAGCAAAAGCGGCATCTCTTCGCTGCAATGGATTTATCTGCTGATTGCCGTTACGGGTATGGTCGTCGCCTTTTACGGCGGCACGGCGGCCTCATACGGCGAATTGCGCGAAGCACGCGGCATCGTTCCCGCCAAACCATATAGCCAAATCTCCGAATGTTATGCCCGGCAGGAGGCTAAACAAAAAGACCTGTTCGATTGGATACTGCCCTACAATGCCTGCCGCTATAAAAGCAGCATCAGCTACCTTCCCTTCCCTAACGGCGGTGAGACCCTGTATTTGAACTGTGCCGCCAATCTTTACGACGCTTGCGAACTCGCCTACGCCCATGCCGGCAAACCGGCCGTAGTGAAATACAGCGGCTCGCGCCTGTATGAAATGCAAGTGGACGGCGTGCAAATCTACCGCTATGCCGAACAAGCCGCCCGATTCAACCGCGAGCGCAAATCCGCCCTGCTGGACGCGCTCATCGCCGTGCCGCTGTTCGCCCTGCCGCTGATGTGGTTCCACCGCCGCTTTGACGACTGGCAGAACGAGCTGGCCGAAGGCGAAACCGTGCCGGACGAAACGCCGCAATGGTGGAAATACACCGTGTTGTGCTGCTGGTATCTGCCGCTTGCCGCCGCCTTTGCATGGGCGGGCATCGGTTGGTGGCGCAATATAGACGAGCCGATTGCCTTGACCATCGGACTGCTGTTCATCGGCGCGTTGCTGTTTTTCACCCTGCGCGGCGCGTATCGCGTGTTTGTTCCGAAGCAGCCTGCATCCTAAAACGGCTTCACATCAACGGATAGCAATTGTCCACACAGCCGCTGACCACATTCAGGCCGTCTGAAAGCAGAGGCTTCAGCAAAATGAAAACTCCGTTTCCACCAAGAAACGGAGTTTCCGCAAAGTTAAAGCCAAAAAAGCAGCCTGCACAAAGGACACCCCATGCACTACCAATCGCTCAACGCCGCGCTGGAACAATACAGCGGCAACCTGACCCACCATCCCGCCTCCCCCAACAGCCTCGCCCTGCATATCGACCGTCAAACGCAAGGCTACCTGAAACTCCACACGCCCGACGGCATCAGCCTCAGCCTGACTTGCCACGATGAACCCGTGTTCTGGTCGTTCTTCAGCCACGATTTATACGACACTTACCTCATCCGCAGCTACGCCGAAAGCTGGCAGGCATACCAGCCCGTCGGGCACATCGGCAGCCGCGTAAACGAACACATCGCCCGCCAACCCGCTGCCGAACAAGGCCTGTTGTGGAACAAATATTTCATCAAACAACTCGCCGCCCACAACGCAGGACTGCTCGGCATCGGCGAATGGCACTTTGACTACCGCCCCGCCCAACCTCTGCCGCCGCAATGGGGCGAATGCTGGCACGACACCGCCGTGGGGCAGCCTGAAACCGACGAAAACTACGCCCAATGGCTGTTTTCAGGCAGCCGTTTCGACGCACTGGACAACAATTTCTACACCCAAACCGAACGCTTCATCGCCCTGAAAACCCACCACGCCGAAGACGGTCGTCTGAAATACTGGCGCAAACGCGCACGGCAAAACCAACTGCCGCCCGTCTTGGTATACGAACTCCCTGCCCTATCCGACCGCTGGCTGATTTTAGACGGACACCTGCGCCTCGCCGCCGGGCTCGCCGAAGGACAACTACCACCCGTCATCACCATTCAAGCCACCACCGCCCGACACAGCCGGCAAACCGCCGCCGAACACGAAACCGCAAAAGCCGCCGCCCTGTCGCAATACGAAAAAATCGCCCGACAAACCGACCACAATCCCCAAGCCTTAAACGCCGTCAGCCAGCACATCGTCCAAGCTTTCGATACTCGCCCCTACCTGCTGCACACCACCCGCGCCGCCGCCGATATCGCCCCGAAAACCTGGCTGCAACAACTGCAAACCTACGCCGCACAACACGGTTTCGCCGAAGAATTTGAACGCGTTTGGACAACGAAATCATGGCCGATGAAACGAATTCCCGCTTTTCAGGCCGTCTGAAAGCGCAGCTTCAACGAAGTTAAAACGGAGTTTCCGAAGGAAGCTAAGTTTCTGCGGAGCTAAAACGAAGTTTCTGCACAGCCCAAAGGCTACCTGAAAGCCAAAAGCAGCCTGCACTTAAAAAACAAGGTGCAGGCTGCTTAGGGTAATGTGTCGTTTATCAATCCAGCTTCACGATTTCTCCGTCTTCCGGAACGTTCACACGGCTTTCAATGCCTTGACCGCGTATAAATTTACGCATATCGGCGCGGCTGACGGCGGTATGATTCACGGTATCCATGTGTACGGTGATGATTTTGGCTTTAGGCATGACTTGGCTGGCTTTTAATACATCAGCCGTCCCCATAATAATGCCGTCTGAAATGCCTGAAATCAGCGCGTAGCCCGTGTTCATAATCAGATAATCGGGTTTGTAGCGGTTCAATGCTTTGTTTACATCTGCCGTCCACACAGTATCACCCATAATATAAGCGGTTTTATGTCCGTTGCTTTGGAATACCACACCCATTGCATCACCTAAGATTTCGGCTAGCTGCGGGTTGGCATACATGGCTTCTGTACCGTGTACGCCGCCGGTTTTGCTGATGGTTACGCCGTTGAAGACGGCGCTGCCGTTCAACACGCGTACATCAGTAAAGCCTTGGCTGCGGATTTTTGCCGCGTCGGCTTGGTGCTGCACATATACAGGCAGGTTTTTCGGAATGGAACGTGCGGCGGTTTCGTCCCAATGGTCTTCGTGAGTATGGGTAACGATAACTGCATCCACACCGTCCAAAATTTTATTCACGCTCATCGGCAGCCCGACCAGCGGCATTTTGGCTTGGTTATTGAACGTGCCGGCAAAGCCGTTCATGGAATGCTTGGGGGCGAAAAACGGGTCAATCAAAAACGTCTGCCCCGCATATTCGACTTTGGCGGTAGCGTTACGGATATGTTGGTATGAATCGTCTGCCCAAGCGGAAAAGGCTGTCGCGCCCAAAACAGTGGCAAGAATAAATTGCTTGGATTTCATTATGTTGCTCCTTAAAAAATCATGGAGCGTATTTTAAGCAGCAGGTGTATCGGCTAAAATAGGCAATATTGCCAATAAACGTAAGGATAGTGCCAAAATGTCGTCTGAAAACGAGCGTAACGAGTTTCGCCAAAATCAAACTGTCCCTAAAATTGTGCTATATGCTCAATCGGGCATGAATGATTTTGTCTTCAACATTCCCTTTTCTGTTTTTCAGACGACCTATCGGGACAATCCACTCTTTGACCTGAAAATCTGTTCCGATGACAGTAAAGACGTTATCACGGCACTGGGCGCAAGCATTCCCGTACACGGCGGCTTGGATTTGACGGAAGAAGCCGACATCATCGTCATCGCAGGCTGGCGCAATATTGAAGAAGCCCCGACACCCGAGTTGAGCGCACATTTACAGAAAGCAGTACAACGTGGTGCGCATATCACCGCCCTATGTTACGGCACTTACGCCCTTGCCTACACAGGACTTTTAGACGGCAGAACCGCCGCCACCCACTGGCTTGCCGAAGACGACTTTGTCCGCCGTTTCCCTAAAATTCATCTGGATACCAACCGCCTATATGCGGAAGACGGCAACTTTTTAACATCGGCAGGTGCGGCGGGCGGGCTGGATTGCTGCCTTTACCTCATCCGCAAAATCCACGGTGCAACCGTTGCCAACGACCTTGCCCGTACCTTGGTTGCGGCACCACACCGCGAAGGCGGGCAGGCACAGTTTATCCACCGACCTGTCGAACGTCGTACCGCCGATGACAAAATCAATCACTTTTTGGACGAACTTCGCCAAAACCTTGCGACCCCATACCGCTTGGACGATTTGGCAAAAAAATTAGCCGTTTCCCGCCGTACCTTTATCCGCCATTTTTCTCAAGCCACAGGCATGAATTTCGGTGAGTGGCTCACCACAGAGCGGCTATGGCAGGCGCAGGATTTATTGGAAAATACGGATTTGCCGATAGAACGCATCGCCGAACAAAGCGGCTTCGGCAGCTCGGCAAACCTACGTTTGCAGTTCAAAGCCAAGTTTAAAATCAATCCGAATGCCTGGCGGAAAGTATTTGGCAGATAGCTCGGATAGCTAAACACAATACCCCCTCCAAGTGCAGGCTGCTTTTGTATTTTTCAGGTAGCCTTCCATGCCGTCTGAACCCCCTTGGAAAGGAAAAACCATGCCCAAACCTACCCGACAAGACTTCGCTTTTTTAAACGACGCGAAAACCGAAGCCGTATTGCTCGACCTCTACACCGCCGCCGTACGCCAGATTCCCGGCCTGATATGGCATTTCCTGCCCCAACTGCCCAAACTGCTGGGCAAAGGCAGCGGCTGGACGGGCGAAAACGAAGCCTATTTCGACGACAAATACATCCCCATCGTCCCGCAGCAGGGCGCATTCCTGTATATGCAGGCCTTGGCCAAAGGCGCGAAAAACATCGTCGAATTCGGCACATCTTATGGCATTTCCACGCTTTATTTAGCCGCAGCGGCCAAGAAAAACGGCGGCCGCGTGATCACCACCGAATACCTGCCGCATAAAGCCGAAGCCGCCCGCCGCCACTTCGCCGCCGCAGGGCTAGCCGACCACATAGAACTGCGCGAAGGCGACGCACTGGAAACTTTGCAAGACATCCCCGGCGGCATCGATTTCGTGCTGCTCGACGGCTGGCCGAACTTGGTTTACCCCGTGTTCAAACTGCTCGAACCCAGACTCGCCCCGCGCGCCGCCATCGCCGTGGACGACGTGGAAGGCTACACCCCCGCCATGCAGGATTATCTGGACTACGTCCGCAATCCTGCCAACGGCTATGTTTCCGCCACCTTAAAGCCGCATAAGGCCTTGGAATACAGCGTGAAAACAGCCGATGCGGATGCCGTCTGAAACCCCAAAAAGCAGCCTGCACCCCAACCAAACAAGGACTTACCATGACAATCCTCCAAGCCGAAAACCTATCCTTCGCCTTCGGGCACGTCGCCCTGCTCGACAAAGCATCTTTCCAACTGGCCGCGGGCGACAAAGTCGGCCTGATCGGGCGCAACGGCGCGGGCAAATCCAGCCTGCTGAAAATCCTCGCCGGCGTGCAGAAACCCGACGACGGCCAGCTCATCCTGCAAAACGGGCTGAAAACCGTGTATGTGCCGCAGGAGAGCTTTTTCGACGGTGCGGCCACTGTGTTCGACATTGTGTCCGAAGGGCTGGGCAGCCTGCACGACGTGCTGCGGCGTTACCACGAAATCGGCCGCGAGCTGGCGAACGGGCAAAACGACAGCCTCATCAAAGAACTAAACGAACTGCAAAACCAAATCGAAGCGCAAAACGGCTGGCAGTTCGATGCGCTGGTGAGCCAGACCATCGGCGAACTGGGGCTGCCTGAAAACGAAAAAATCGCCAATCTGTCCGGCGGGCAGAAAAAGCGCGTCGCGCTGGCGCAGGCGTGGGTGCAGAAGCCCGACATCCTGCTGCTGGACGAACCGACCAACCATTTGGACATCGACGCGATTTTGTGGCTGGAAAACCTGCTGAAAAATTTTGCAGGCAGCCTGATTGTGATTACCCACGACCGCCGTTTTTTGGACAATGTGGCCAACCGCATTGTGGAGCTCGACCGAGGCAGCCTGCGCTCCTATCCCGGCTCGTTCGCTAAATACAGCGAGAAAAAGGCGGAAGAACTGGCGGTGGAAGCCGAACACAACCGCCTGTTCGACAAATTCCACGCGCAGGAAGAGGCGTGGATTCGCAAAGGCATCGAAGCGCGGCGCACACGCAACGAAGGCCGCGTTAAGCGTTTGGAAGAATTGCGGAAACAGCGCGCGGCGCGGCGCGAACGGCAGGGACAGGTTTCGTTCAAACTCGATTCGGGCGAGAAAAGCGGCAAAATCGTCGCCGAGCTGGAACACGCCTCGTTTGCCTATGACAACAAACTGATTATGAACGACTTTTCTGCCGTGATTCAGCGCGGCGATAAGATTGGACTCATCGGCGCGAACGGCATCGGAAAAACCACGTTTTTGAAGCTGATTTTGGGCGAACTCGCGCCCACCGGTGGCAAAATCCGCCTCGGCAGCAAGCAGGAAGTGGCGTATTTCGACCAATTCCGCAGCGCGCTGAACGAAAACGACACCGTGTTCTACACGCTTGGCCAGGGCAACGATTATGTGGAAATCGGCGGCAAAAAGCGGCACGTGATGGGCTATCTGGAAGACTTCCTGTTCCACCCCGCCCGCGCCCAGTCGCCCGTGTCGTCGCTTTCCGGCGGCGAGCGCAACCGCCTCTTGCTGGCCAAACTGTTCACCCGCCCCGCCAACATTTTGGTGCTGGACGAGCCGACCAACGATTTGGACATCGACACGCAGGAATTGCTGGAAGAACTGCTGCGCGACTACGCCGGCACCGTGTTCCTCGTCAGCCACGACCGTATGTTTTTAGATAACGTGATTACGCAGAGCATTGTATTTGAAGGAGAAGGCCGTCTGAAAGAATACATCGGCGGCTATCAGGACTATGCCGACGCGAAGGCGCGCGAAGAGAAAGTGCAGGCTGCCTCCGCCCCCGCCGCCAAGCCTGAAAGGCCGTCTGAAAAAGACAAACCCAAGCCCAACCGCACGGCCAAGCTGTCGTACAAAGAACAGCGCGAACTCGACGCCCTGCCCGACGAAATCGCCGCGCTGGAAACCGAACAGGCCGATTTGAACGCCCAACTTTCCGACCCCGAAATCTTCAAAGACTACGAAAAAGCCGGCAGCCTGCAAGCGCGCGCGGAAGAAATCGAAATGCTGCTGCTGGAGAAATTGGAGCGTTGGGAAATGCTGGAAGGGAAGCAGAACGGGGGGTGATTTTGAAGGTTCAGGTAGCCTGATAGGGCGTCTGAAACATTGATAGACCGGTTACTGATGTTCGCTTTCTGCTACTTTTGTCCATTTTGCCAATGTCTGCTTCATCTGTGCCTGAGGGATGAAGCGGGCCATCCGTTCTACTTCCTTGCCTTGATAAAACAGCAGCCATGCAGGTGCGGTCAGCACGTGGAAACGTCCAGCCATTTCGGGTATTTCAGCAATATCGGCTTTTACGGCATACACATTTCCTTCCACCGCCAAAGCTGAGTCAAGCTGGGCGGCCACGACCGTACAAACACCGCAGATTGGGGCTTTGATGTACAGTGATACTAAAGGGTGTGTGGCGATGGCCTGTTCGATGTCTTTCAAAGTGTGCAGTTGTTGCATGTCATGTACTCCTTTGAGCGATTAAGCTCTTTTCTAGTTGTCCAGAAAAGGGGCTTTTAACGAAATGAAAACAAGAAAACGGTTTGAGTCGTCTAGATTTTTTCCACAACCACTTTTGCCCGCGCTTTCAGGCTGTTCAACACTGGCGAGTTGGCGGCGGAGCGGTCGGCGAAATTTTGCAGGGTAGGAAGGTCGGCGTCGGCTTTTACTTTTACGGTTAGCACCAGATTATCCAGTCCGCCGTAGCCATCTTCCATGCCGAACAGTTTGGCCATGTCGATACCGCCCCTTGCGGATATTTCAAACTGTTCCAGTTTCACGCCTGCCTGTGCTGCTTGCAACTCGAAACCTATGGAGCAGCAGCCTGCCGCAGCGCCGATCAGGTATTCCATCGGATTTGGGGCGGCGTTTTCACCGCCCATGTTTTTCGGTTCGTCTGTGGTAAAGGCAGGGAAGCGGCGCACGGAGATTTCGTTCTTCGTGCCGGATACCCAGCGCGAATCGGCGCGTAATGCTGCCTTGCCTTTTGTATGGTCGTTTTCAACCGCTGCCATGGTAGTTCGGAAACGTTCGATATCTAACCCGTTAATCATGTTTTGTCCTTTCATATGATGAATTGCAGATGGTTTTTCGCTACACTTACACGCCCATTTTCCACGCGGAGATGCGTTTCAAATTATCCACCGTGTCGTGATTGACGATGGCGGCGAACGTGCCGTCCAGCTTGGCGATTTCGGCTTTATCTTCATCGCTGAGCGCAAAATCAAAAACATTCAGGTTTTCCGCCATGCGTTCCGATTTGGTGGATTTTGCCAATACCACGATGTCGCGCTCAATCAGCCAGCGGGTAATCACCTGAGCCACGGATTTGCCATATTTCGTGCCGATTTTGCTTAATACGGGATTGTGGAAAATATCGTTTTTACCTTCGGCAAACGGTGCCCATGCTTCCACGGCGATGCCTTCAGCCTGCAAAGCGGCAACGGCTTCGGTTTTTTGTTGGAACGGATTGATTTCAATCTGATTGGCTTGCGGCATCACTTTATTGAATAGTCCCAAATCCACCGCGCGTACGGGCGAAAAATTGCTCACGCCGATGGCGCGGATTTTGCCGGCTGCCTGATATTCTTCCAGCGCGCACCATGTGCCGTAGCTGTCGCCGTAAGGCTGATGAATCAGCACCATATCGATGTAATCCAAATTCAGACGACCTAATGAACGATCCAGCGAGGCCTTGGCGGCTTCGTAGCCGAAATTTTCCACCCAAATTTTGGTGGTAACGAACAATTCTTCGCGTGCCACGCCGCTGTTTTTAATCCCCAAACCGACTTCGGTTTCATTCATATAAACTTGCGCGGTGTCGATGTGGCGGTAACCCGCCTTGATGGCGGCAATCACGGCTTGTTCGGTTTCTGCGGGCGGAATTTGGAATACGCCGAAACCAAGTGCAGGAATTTGTACGCCGTTGTTTAATGTGATGTTTTGCATGATATTGTCTCCTGTTTGTTCTCATGAAAGTGTAGCCATTTTAGCCCGTGTTTTTATTGAGATAAATTAGGTTTGGTTTTATGATGTCGTGAATTAAATTCACTAATCAGCTAAAACGGGGTAGGAAAATGCAGAACTTTAACGAGCTGAATTATTTTTTGACACTCGCGCAAACTCAGAGTTTTGTGAAGGCAGGACAGCTTTTGGGGATTTCTTCTTCGGCGTTGAGCCACAGCATGAAAAATTTAGAAACGCGGCTGAACCTGCGTCTGTTCAACCGCACTACACGCAATGTGTCGCTGACCGAAGCCGGACAACAGCTTTTCGACCAACTTTTCCCACTTTATCAAGCCATAAACCACGAAGTCGATGCGTTAAATGACTTTTTGAATACACCATCGGGGCTGATTCGTATCAATGCTCCGACGCTGGCAGCGGAAGCGGTGTTATACCCGAAATTAAAGCCGATTTTGAACCAATACCCGAAAATCCGCTTGGAAATCGTGGTGGACGACCGTTGGGCGGACATTGTGAAAGAGGGATTTGATATGGGCGTGCGGCTGGGCAACGATGTGGCAAAAGAGATGGTTGCGGTGCCGATTTCCGCACCGCTCAAAATGTCGTTGGTCGCCTCGCCCGATTATTTGGCGCAACACGGTTCGCCGAAAAATATTGACGATTTGCAGCAGCACCGCCTCATCGGCACGAAGCTCTCCGCCGAACACGGCACGGTGATGTAATGGGAATTCAAATACAAAAAAGAGCTGATTACATTCACGCCTAAATCGCAGTTTTCCATCAACAACCATCTACGCCTGCAAGCCGTTTCAGACGGCCTCGGCATTGCGTGGATAGCACATATGAGCGTGGAGGATGCACTCAATTCGGGGCACCTGGTCGAGCTGTTGCCTGAGTATGCTATGACTTACGAACCGCTTTACCTCTATTACCCCAGCCGCCGCGGGCATTCGAATGTGTTTAAGCTGATTGTGGATGCGCTGCGGGTGGAGGTCGTCTGAAAATGTAAAAGCAGCCTGACTTCTTTGCATGGATTTCAGACTGCTTTTTGCTTTCAGGTAGCCTTATAGCTATTCATATACCGCCTGCCACATTGCGTCCTGCACCGCCTGTACCCAGTTTTCAGGCTGCTTGGTCGCTACACCGTCCTTGACCGCCTGTTTGGCAACGGCAACAGCAACAGTAGCAGACGATGCACGCAGGTTATTCACCGATGGCAGGAGCGACGCGCCTTCGTCCTGCGGATTGACTTGCGAGGCGACTGCTTCAGCTGCAGCCAGCAGCATCCCGTCAGTAACGTGTTTCGCACCGGAAACGATAACCCCCAGCCCCAACCCCGGGTAAAGCATGGCGTTGTTAGCTTGACCGATTTCGTAGTTCACGCCTTTATACGGCACGGGTGGCACGGGGATGCCGACAGAAATGAGCGCTTTGCCATCCGACCATTTTATAGCCTCACTCGGCATCACTTCGATTTTCTCGGTCGGGTTAGATAACGGCAGTAGAATTGGGCGCTCTACGCCCGCACATAGGGCTTTGACTACGTCTTCAGTGAATGCGCCGTGATCGGTGGATGTGCCAATCAAGATAGTCGGTTTTACTTGTTTTACAACTTCGAGCAAGCCGATTTTACCGTCCGTTTTCGCCCAATCGGCAACTTCGGCGGCGGGACGTGCATATTCCTGCTGGTAATCGGGCAAGCCGTCCATGTCGTCAGTAACCAGTCCGTTGATGTCAATCAGCCATACGTGTTGTTTCGCTTCTTCGCGACTCAGACCTTCGCGCTCCATCGCTGCACTGATTTGGTCGGCCATACCTGTACCTGCCGTGCCTGCGCCGTACACCACCAACCGCTGTTCAGCAAAGGTCTGTTTGGTCACTTTCAGGCCAGAGAATACGGCAGCCATCACAATCGCGCCCGTTCCCTGCATATCGTCGTTGAAAATACGGTATTGTCGGCGGTTCTCCACCAAAATGCGGCGGGCATTGGACGGACCGAAGTCTTCAAAGTGCAAAAGCGCATTGGGGAACATTTCAGCAGCAGTTTTCAGGTAGCTTGCAATCAATGCGTTGTAGCGTTCGCCACGCACGCGGGCATGGCGATTGCCCAAATAAGCGGGATCATTGAGCAGGGCTTCATTATCTGTACCCACATCTAGATTCACAGCAATGGCACGGCCGGGATGAATGCCCGCAGCAGCAGTATAAACTGCCAGTTTGCCGACGGAAATATCCGTGCCGTTCACACCCCAGTCGCCGATACCCAAAATCTCTTCCGCATCGGAAACCACAATCAAATCTACATCATCTGCACCCAAGCCCAGCGTTTCAAACGACGCGCGGATGTTTTCAGGATGGTTTACATCCAGATAGACAGCTCGCGAACGGCGGTAGTCGCGGCTCCATTTTTTAATTGCTTCGCCGACAGTGGGGTCGTAAACGACGGGTAGCATTTCGGCTAGATGGTCAATCAGGAGTTTGTAGTACAGTACTTCGTTGCGGTTGTGCAGTTGATCGAGAAAGATATATTTTTCAATATCTTTTTCATAGGATGAAAACTGGCGGTAAGCACGCGTGGCCTGTTGTTCGAGCGTTTCCACAACGACAGGTAGGCGGCCGGTCAGGCCATATTTTGCTCGCTCTTCCAACGTGAAAGCGGTATCTTTGTTGGTGAGAGGGTTCTGCAGGATGGTGGGGGTGTTGCTCATATTGTGTCTCCTGTGAAGGTTAGGAAAAGCTCGTCCGAAAAATGGACTGTTATATTGTACTTAAAAAATACGGATTAAAAGTTAATTTAACAACCTAGAAAGTCCTTAAAAGTTGATGATTAGCCTTTTACAGACTAATAACGGACGTGTCACAATGAAACTGAATCTAAACCACGGCGAAATTAACAAACGTATCAGCAAGGCCATTGCTAAATATCGCCAAGCAAGCGTAGCCCACTTGGGTAGGGAGTGATAAACACGCACGTGGTTTTCAGTTTTCAGGTAACCTTTTCAGGCTACCTGAAACAGTGCAGGCTGCTTTTTATTGTGCCGACATGTGTTCCAACGCCTCCGCGAAGTAATCCGCCACCGCCCTGACGCTGGGGCTGCGGCGCACGTCTTCGTGCATCACCAGCAAGAGTTCCGCCGCGAATTCAGGTAGCGGGGCATCCGGATTTGGCGAGACGGGATGCAGCCTGTCGGTGGGGAACACGGCGAAATCAGGCAGGATACCGATGCCGATTTGTTCGCACACGGCTTGTTTGACAGCGGCGAAGTCGTTGCTGGCGAAGGAAATGTCGGCATCTTCGCCGATTTGTTCGGCAAACCAGCGGGAAAAACGGGTGTTTACGGCGATTTGTACAAAACGCCAGTCTTCGCGGCGGGTGGCTTTCAGGTAGCCTTCATGTCCGTAGATGCGGTAGGAGTAATGGGCGATGCGGCGCACGGTAAGGTCGTTTTGGGTGGGGCGGACGAGGCGCAGGGCGATGTCGACTTGGCGGCCGTGCAGGTCGGCGAGTGCGGCGTCGCTTTGAATAATAAGGCGTATATCGTTGTGTTTGCGGTAGAAATCGGCAATATGGGGCATCAGCAGAAGTCGGGCAACGAATGGCGGTGCGGAAATGACGACGCTGTGCCGCAGTTCGGCCTGTTCGCGTGCCGTACGCTGCAACATACTCATATCTTTGCAGATTTCGCAGGCGTGGCGGTAAAGCCGTTCGCCTTCGGGGGTGAGCAGGTAGCGTTTGCCGATGCGGTCGAACAGGCGCAGGCCGAGTGCGTTTTCCAGCTGGGCGATTTGCCGCGAAACGGTGCTGTGCTGCACGCCCAGGTGTTCGGCAGCGGCGGTAAGGGTTTGTTTTTCCACGAGGGTGGTGAAATGGCGGATGCCGTTCCAGTCCCAATCCATTATTGCTTCCTTTGTGCATTTTTTGGCTGTGTTTGCCAATTTATCTTATTTTCGTGTTTTTATAAACGGTATAAACTGCGCAATATGGACTTTTTGAGGGGAACGAGATGAAAAAATTGCCGAAAAAATACGCGGGCGTACTGTTTTCTTTTTACGCTTCGGCGGTGATGGTGCTGATTGTGAGCGCGGTGCTGGTGGCGCTGAATACCGGTATCGACGCGGGCTACCCGATGCGCTTGTTGAAATCGTATTTGATTACTTGGCCGGTGGCCTTCGCCAGCCTGCTCGGCGTGCGGCCGCTGGTGGTGAAATGGGTGGCGGCTTCGGTGGCGGATTGAGGCTACCTGAAAACGCACAAAGCAGCCTGCACTTTTGTTTTAAAATGTGCAGGCTGCTTTTACATCACATACACCGCTTTTTAGATGGCCTTCAGGCTACCTGAAAAACGAAGTTTCCGAAGGAAGCCGAGTTTTTGCGAAGCTAAAACGCCACACACAAGGAATCCCCATGCCCACCCGCACCGCCGCCATCCTCGCCACCGCGCTCGCCCCGCTGATTTGGGGCAGCACCTATCTGGTCACCACCGAATTCCTGCCGCCGGACCGGCCGTTTACTGCTGCGCTTATCCGCGTGTTGCCGGCCGGGCTGTTGCTGCTGGCGTGGACGCGCAGGCTGCCTCGGCGCGGCGAATGGGGCATTGTCGCCCTGCTCGGTTTTTTAAACATCGGCTTTTTTCAGGCCATGCTGTTTGTGGCGGCGTATCGCTTGCCGGGCGGTTTGGCGGCGGTGCTCAGTTCCACGCAGACGCTGATGGTGCTGGTGTTCACTTGGCTGATTGGCAAAACCGTGCCGCCGAAATCGGCTTGGGGCTGGGCGGCGGCTGGCGTGGCGGGGATTGCGCTGTTGGTGCTATCGCCGCAGGCGCGCTACGACACGCTGGGCATTTTGGCGGCACTGGCGGGCGCGGCGGCGATGGCCTTGGGCGTGTATTTGTCGAAACACCGCCGCACTTCGCTGCCCGTGCTGGCGTTCACCGGCTGGCAGCTGTTTATCGGCGGGCTGTGCCTGCTGCCCGTCGCCCTGCTGGCCGAACCGCCGCTGGAAACGTTAAGCGCGGCCAACCTCGGCGGCTATCTATATCTGTGCCTGTTCGGCGCGGTGCTGGCTTATGTGCTGTGGTTCGACGGCATCGCCAAACTGCCGCCCGCCGCCGTGTCGTCGCTGGGATTGCTCAGCCCCGTCTGCGCCTTCGTGCTGGGCTGGCTGTTCCTCGGCCAAGGCATGGACGCGAAATCGCTGGCGGGCTTCGCGCTGGTGCTGGCTTCGATTTTCGGGGTGCAGCGATCAACGGTAAAGGCTACCTGAAAGCGCAGCTTCAACGAAGTTTCTGCGAAGCAAAAAGCAGCCTGCACCTTCATTCAAAACCCTTTCAGACGGCCTAAACCCCGCCCGTTCCCAAGATAAGGAAACCCCTATGGACTACCCCGCCCTGCTCGCCGTCCTGCAACAACACGCCAACCCAGAACGCGCCGTGCCGATGCAGGCATACATGAAACACCGCTTTGCCTATTTCGGCATCGGCAAACCCCAGCTTGCCCGCCTGTGCCGTCCGTTTTTCAAAGATGCCGCCAAACAGCCGGTCGATTGGGATTTTGTACACCATTGCTGGGACGACCCGCACCGCGAATTGCAATACGCCGCGCTCGAATATCTGAAAAAAATGCAGCAGCACCTGACCCCGCAGAACATCCCGCGTTTGCAAACGCTGATTACCGAAAAATCATGGTGGGACAGCGCCGACGTACTCGACCGCATTGTCGGCGGCATCGCCCTGCGCCACCCCGAAGTCAATGCCGTCCTATTAGCATGGAGCACGGACGACAACATCTGGCTGCGCCGCGTCGCCATCGACCACCAACTGCTCCGCAAACAGCACACTGACACCGCGCTGCTGGAAAAAATCATCTGCAACAATCTGGGGCAAAAAGAATTTTTCATCAATAAAGCCATCGGTTGGGCATTGCGCGATTACAGCAAAACCAACCCCGCATGGGTACAAGGCTTTATCGACCGCCACCGGCACAAAATGGCCAAACTCAGCTTGCGCGAGGCGGGGAAATATTTGCCGCCAGAGGCTGCCTGAACACGCAAAAAGCAGCCTGCACTTTGTTTTTCCAAATGTGCAGGCTGCTTTTTGTGTTTCAACTTCGTTAAAGTGTAGTAAATCGGCGCGTTGTTTACACCACAGG
>NZ_KV795576.1:694-13077 GCF_001809035.1 Eikenella sp. HMSC061C02 | reverse complement strand
TGATACGGGGATTCCGATATACAAGGGTGTGTGCAGAACGCACGCACGCGGCTTGGAAATAACTGGCAACGGCGTGCGTGCCACAGGCACGCACCCTACACCCCACCTTAGGCTACCTGAAAAACCGTAAGCCGGATTCCCGCACCCGACACCCTGTCCAAGGCTACCTGAAAGTTTCAGGCAGCCTTTTTTGCTACGTATCAAGCCAGCCCGTTGCAGCCATACCCAAGCCCCTGCGGATTTGCTATGCTAGCCCGTATCTTCCCTTCTACTACAAAGGAGCCTTCCATGTCCTACCGCGCCCCCGTAAACGAACTCTTATTCGCCCTGCAAACCCACGGCAACCTGGCCGAAATCGCCCAATGGTATGCCGAAAGCGGCCTGGACGAAGACACCGCCGCCGCCATCATCGAAGAAGCGGCCAAGTTCAGCGAAGAAGTCTTTCTGCCCACCAGCCGCACCGGCGATTTGCACGGCGCGCGCCTGGAAAACGGCAAAGTCATCACCCATCCCGACCTCGCCGCCGCCTACCAAGCCTTCTGCGAAGCCGGCTGGCCCGGCCTGCGCGCTCCGGCGGAATACGGCGGTCAAGGCCTGCCTGCGGTGATTTCCGCCGCGTGCGAAGAAATGTACTACTGCGGCAACCTCGCCCTCTCGCTGCTGCCCATGCTCACCGTAGGCGCGGTGGAAACCATTGCCAAGCACGGCTCCGAAGAGCAAAAGCAAACCTTCCTGCCTAAATGAGCCAAGGCCTCTGGAGCGGCACCATGAACCTCTCCGAGCCGCAGGCCGGCACCGACCTGTCCCAAGTGGCCACCAAAGCCGTGCCGCAGGAAGACGGCAGCTACCGCATTAGCGGCCAGAAAACCTTCATCACCTGGGGCGAACACGAACTGACCGAAAACATCATCCACCTCGTGCTCGCCCGCCTGCCCGGCACCACCTCCGGCATCAAAAGCCTTTCGCTGTTTATCGTGCCCAAATACAAGATCCAGCCCGACGGCAGCATCGGTGAGAAAAACGGCGTGTCCGCCACCGCCATCGAACACAAAATGGGCATTCACGCCAGCCCCACCTGCGTGATGCAGTTCGACGAAGCCGAAGGCTACCTCATCGGCAAAGCCGGGCGCGGCCTGCTTTATATGTTCACCATGATGAGCCATGCCCGCCTGGGCGTGGGCATCGAAGGCCATGCCGTGGCCGAAGCCGCCTACCAGCAGGCACTGGCCTACGCCCACGAGCGCATCCAAGGCAGCGCGCCCGACGGCACCCCCCTCACCATCATCCACCATCCCGACGTCGCCCGCATGCTGCTGGTGCAAAAAGCCACCATCGCCGCCCAGCGCGCCCTGTATCTCCAGGCCGCCGCCGCGCTCGACGCCTCACACCGACACCCCGAGCCCGCCGCCAAAAAAGCTGCCAAAGGCCGGCTCGACTACCTCATCCCCATCGTTAAAGCCTGGTGCAGCGACAACGGCACCGTGCTCGCCAACCTGGCCATGCAAGTATTCGGCGGCGCAGGCTATATCGAAGAAACCGGCATCGCCCAGCTCGTGCGCGACGTGCGCATCACCGCCATCTACGAAGGCACCAACGGTGTGCAGGCCGCCGACCTCGCCCGCAAAACCGTGTCCGACAAAGGCAGCCTCGTGCGCACCCTGCTCGCCGAAGCCCAGCAGACCGCCAACGAGCTCGCCGCCATCGAGCCCGCCACTGCCGAACCGCTCCAGCGCGCCCTCGAATTGGCCGAACGCAGCACCGCCCTCCTCGTGCAGCAGCACGAAACCAACCCCGCTGCCACCGCCCTAAACGCCGCCGCCTATCTGGAGCAAATCTCCCTCACCCTCGGTGCGGCCGCCCTGGCGCAAAACTTCCTCACCGCCCGCAATGCAGAAGCACGCTTCGGCAGCGCATTCTGCCAAGCCCAGCAGCACACCGCCCGCGCCTACCTCGCCTACGTTCTGTCCCAAGCCCACGCCTGCGCCGAACGCATCCGCCAAGGCGCCGAGCCCCTGCTCGCCGTGCCGTTTGAAGCCTTCGCCTCGTCTTAAAGCGCGGCATGACAAAGGCTACCTGAAAATGCAGAACCGCTTTTCAGGTAGCCTCTCAATATCTCTTCCGACTATCAAGGACAGCTGATGGAACAACATATCAACTACATTACGCTCGGCGTGGCCGACCTCGCCGAATCGCGCCGTTTTTATCGGGATGTATTCGGCTGGCAGGAAACGGCCGGCAGCAACGAAAATATTGCCTTTTTCCAAGCCGGAAACGCGCTGCTGCTCGCCCTGTTCGGCAAAGCCGCCCTGGCGCGCGACGCACAAATACCGGAACAAAGCAGCGGCTTCCCACGCTTCACCTTGGCGCACAACGTGGGCAGCGAAGCCGAAGTGGACGCACTGTTTGCCGGGTTTGCCGCAAAAAACGCCAACATCATCAAAGCCCCGCAGAAAGTGCTCTGGGGCGGCTACAGCGGCTACCTCACCGACCCCGACGGCTTTTTGTGGGAAATCGCGTTTAATCCGTTTTTGCAGAAATTGCGCTGAAACCGCACTTTCAGGTAGCCTCCCAGCACACCACCCCGCCCAAACAAAACCGCCATGAAAACACTCCTCCTCGTCCTCGCCGTCCTTCTATTCGCCCCCGCCCTGTACGCCGCGCCCAACCTTATCTTGGCCAAAGAATACAACGGTCAGAACATTGCCGGCTGGGCGATGAGCGAAAAGCTCGACGGCGTGCGCGCCTATTGGGATGGGCGCAGACTCATCAGCCGCCAAGGCCACCCCTTCTCCCCGCCCGCCGGTTTCACCCGCGATTTTCCGCCCTACCCGCTCGACGGCGAACTCTACAGCCGGCGCGGCGCATTCGAGCAGATTTCCGCCGCCGTCCGCAGCGCCAACGGCGATTGGAGCGGCATCAAGCTGCACGTTTTCGACGCGCCCCAAGCCCCGGGCAACCTATATCAGCGCCTCGCCCTCGTGCAGCGCCACCTCGCCGCCCACCCGCAAGCCAAAATCGCCGTTATTCCGCAAACCCCCGTGCGCGATGCCGCCCATGCCCAACAATTCCTGCGCCAAATCGAAGCCCAAGGCGGCGAAGGCGTGATGCTGCGCAACCCCAACACCCCCTACCAGGGCGGCCGCAGCGACAACCTGCTCAAACTCAAAAGCGCGCACGACGCGGAATGTACCGTTACCGCCCACCACGAAGGTAAAGGCCGCAACGCCGGCCTGCTCGGCGCTGTGTCCTGCCGCAACGAAACCGGCGAATTCCGCATCGGCTCCGGTTTCAAAGACGCCGACCGCCGCAACCCGCCGCCAATCGGCAGCCGCATCACCTACAAATACCGCGGTTTCACCGCCAAAGGCACTCCCCGCTTCGCCACCTACCTGCGCCGCGCCAACTGAACCCGGCAGGCTACCTGAAAGCCGGTAAACGCAGCCACACCAACCGGCGGCACAGCACCACCCTGCCCTGCCATATGCTCACTTCGTGGCCGCTCCATTTTCAGGTAGCCTCCCACCTATCCACCCCCGCCCCGCACTTTGCTATACAATAGCGCCCAATTTGAATTTCCTGCCAAACATCCCATGCTAACCTACGTTCCGCCCGAGCAACGCCCCGCCCCGCCCACCTACGAGCGGCCCTGGCTCTTGCTGCTGCTGGCTTTTGTCTGGCTGTGGCCGGGCGTGTTTGCGCACGATTTGTGGCAAGACGAAATCTCGGTGTATGCTGTTATCCGGCAGGCGGCGGAGAGCGGACAGTGGTGGCTGCCGCAGGATGGCGGGACGCTGTTTTGGGATGTGCCGCCGCTGTATATGTGGCTTTCCCTGCTGTTTTTGAAACTGTTCGGTCATCTGCCGCCGTATGAGGCGGTGCGCATGGTGAATGCCTTGCTCGCGGCGGTGTCGCTTGCGGCGATGGGCGGCGCGGGGCGGATGCTTTTGGGGCGGCGCAACGGGCGTACGGCGGTGCTGGTGCTGATCGGCTGCCCTGGCCTGCTGATGATGAGCCACTTCATCAGCGGGCAAATCGTTACCCTGTGCGGCTTGAGCCTGAGTTTCTACGCGCTGGCGATGGCGCGGCAGAAAACAGTGAAGGCGATTGTACTCACGCTCTTGGGTTGGACGGTATTGTCGCTTTCAGGTAGCCTGTTGCCGCTGTTGGGCGTGATGCTCACCACGGCGCTGTTGCTGCTGGATTCGCATTGGCACAACAAACGCTTCTGGCTCACGCTTCTGGCGGCGGCAGGGCTGACGCTGCCTTTGCTGTTTGTGTGGCCGCTGGTGCTCAATGGTTTGTCGCACGAGGCCTTCCTGCAATGGTGGCGGCATCACGCGCTCGCGCCGTTCGGCGGCTTCGCCCGCTTGGATTTCGGTTTTTCTGCCGCTTATTATCTGAAAAACCTGCTGTGGTTTGCCTTCCCGGCCTGGCCGCTGGCCTTGTGGACGCTCTACCGCCAGCGCCGCCTGCCGCGCCACGGCTGGAACAGCCTGTGCCTGATTTGGCTGGCTGTGTTCGGCCTCGTGCTGGCCGCCTCGCCGCAGCACATGGAAGACAATTTAATGCTGCTGTTGCCGCCTTTGGTGTTGGCGGCAGCGGCGCAGGCCGACCAGCTGCGGCGCGGCGCGGCGGCGTTTTTCAACTGGTTCGGCATCATGACGTTCGGCTCGCTGGCGCTGTTTGTGTGGCTCGGCTTTTTCGCCATGAACTTTGGCTGGCCGGCCAAGCTGGCCGAGCGTGCAGCTTATTTCAGCCCGTATTATCAACGGGATATCGATTACTTCCCGGTTATCGTGGCCGTATTGTTCACGCCGGTGTGGCTCTTGGCGATTACGCGCAAATACGTGCGCGGCCGGCAGGCGGTAACCAACTGGGCAGCCGGGCTCACGCTGTGCTGGTCGCTCATCCTCACCCTGTTCCTGCCCTGGCTGGACGCAGCCAAAAGCTACCGCCCCGTGGTGCAGCGGCTGGAAGCCGAACTGCCGACCGATGCCTGCGTTTCCGCGCAACACGCCGTGGTGCGCCACGCCTGGCAGGAATACGGCCGCTACCCCTTAGGCGAAAACTGCCGCTTCGTCGCCACCCTGCGCCACGAATCCGTGCCCGATGCCGCCGAACTCGCCAGCGCCAACCGCCCGCGCGAAAAACACGAGGCGTTTGTGTTGTGGCAGCGGCAAGAGTAATTGAAAGGCTACCTGAAAATTCAAACGGGCACAGCCATCATAACTATCGCCTTCTCATCGGCCTTGCGCTATGATTCGACATCCTGCCCGGCCATAGCCAGATATATGCTTTCCCGCGCCCCAATCGGGTAGATTAGGGAGCAGCCAAATAGCTGACAGGCTACCTGAAACCCACCAAACCCATTTCCCACAACGCCATAAAGCAAACTTCATGAAACTCAAAACCCTCGCTCCCCTCGCCGCCATCCTTCCCGCACTTGCCATCGCCGCTCCCGCCAAACCCTCATCCGGCCGTGCATCCCAATCCAAACCCGCACAGAGCAGGTCTCAAGAGCGTGCTTCCTCCGGCAGAAACTCATCTTCCAAACCGCAGGACAACAAACCCCAGCGCGGCCGCAACAGTCAAAACAGAACCCAAGACAGCAACAAACCGGCCAACGGCCGCGCCAACTCACGTCAGCAGCAGGAAGCCAAACCAGCCCGCGGTCGCAACAGCCAAAGCAGGGAGCACGACAACAACCGGTCCGCCAACGGCCGTGCACACTCACGCCAACAACAGGAAACCAAACCTGCCAACACCCGCACCAACGCCCGCCAGCAGCACAATACCGGCCCCAATGCCGCCCAAGCCCCAATCCGGCACAGCCGGCCAACCCGCCAGCAAGATAACGAACAACCCGCCCACATCCAAGAGCGCCCGCAGCCCAACCCCGAGCCGCAAGACAACAGCCCGCAAGACAGCGTCCAAGCTGCCGAACACGCCGCTGCAAAAGCCCAATGCCTGCGCTACGTTGTCGATGGTAACAATCTCTCCGCCTTTACCGAAGCCTGCCGTCCCGATTCCGCCACCAGCGAGCGCTACCAAACCGCCTTCAAAAACACCCAAACCCAATTCGAGCACGACAGCTGCCTAGACATCGTCAGCGAAGACGAAGCCCAAGCCGCCATCAATCTTGAACTCCAACGACTCGGCCAGACCAGCCGCCTGTTCTGCCCTGCCGTCAAAGACGAACTGCCAGGCATTGCCCACCGCTACCGCAACGTCAAATAACCCACAGGCTACCTGAAAAACCGAAAAGCAGTTTTCAGGTAGCTTCCTCTTCCAAGCCACATACAGGAACTCCTCCAATGAAACTCCGCACCCTAGCCCTCCTTACTGCCGCCCTCCTCCCCGCTCTCGCCCAAGCCACGCCCGCCCAAGCCAGCAAACAACAATGCCTGGGCTATTTGAAAGACGGCTTCCAAATCGTCATCCACGTCTCTGCCTGCGAGCCCGCCACAGCCCAAGACGAACGCTACAAAAACGCCTTTAACGCCGCTCAGCAGCAGTTTGAACAAGCCAACTGCGAGCGCCTGCTGAATGAAGCCGAAGTTCGTACCTTTCTTGACAGCCAAACCGCAGGCAAATCCCAGCAACAATACTGCGCATCCATCAAAACCCCCGTGCAACGCAGCCTGCAACGCTACAACAGCGGCCGCCGCTAACCCTTTTGCCGCTGCATTTTTCAGGTAGCCTCACGCTTAAATTGAGGCTACCTGAAACCCATTTTTGGAGAAAACATGAACACCAGCGCCCAAAATGTCGATGCTGCCGAAATCGACAAATTCAGCCGCCTAGCCGCCCAATGGTGGAATCCCGAGGGCGAATTTAAATCCCTTCATGAAATCAACCCGCTGCGACTGGGTTTCATCCGCGAACATAGCGGCGGGCTGGCCGGCAAAAACGTGCTCGACGTGGGCTGCGGCGGCGGCATCCTCAGCGAAGCCCTTGCCCGCGAAGCCGCGCAGGCCACCGGCATCGACATGGCCGAAAAATCCCTTCAGGTAGCCCAAGCCCATGCCGAACAACAAGGCCTGGCCAACCTGCACTACCGCTGCATCAGCGTGGAAGCGCTCGCCGCCGAGCAGCCGGCTGCCTACGACGTGGTTACCTGCATGGAAATGCTCGAACACGTGCCCGACCCCGCCTCCGTGATTATTGCCTGCGCCAAACTGGTGAAGCCCGGCGGCAGCCTCTTTTTCTCCACCCTCAGCCGCACCGCCAAATCCTACGCCCAAGCCATCATCGCCGCCGAATACCTGCTCGGCCTCGTAGCCAAAGGCACCCACGACTGGCAGCGCTTCATCAATCCCGCCGATCTTGCCCGCCTCTGCCGCCAAGCCGGGCTGAACATCACCGCCACCAGCGGCCTCACCTACAACCCCCTCACCCGCCGCTACCGCCTCTGCCAACGAACAGACGTCAACTACATGATCGCCTGCCGCCCGATCGGTACAACTTGAGCCCAGCGCCGCATGGCAGCCAAAATTTAGGCTACCTGAAACCGGTCAAACCGTTTCAGGTAGCCTTTTTAGTGTCTCTCTACCCGCTTTTTCTGACAAACAACGGCAGGCAATCTCCAAATGATCCAAATGCATCTCCTGGCCAGCCATACATTGCAAGCAATACGGCTCTTACACGTCAGCACACCAAGCACAGATTTTGCCGTTAATTGCCAAAATAATCTGCGGCAAACAACTATCCAACAGCAATAATATATTGATAAATATCAATGAAACTAAGCAACCTGAGCGAGATACTAACCAACTTAGCAGATAACGCCTATCCAGCAATAGCGGCCGAGTACCAAAGGGGGAAATTGCCTAATTTTACGCATACCCGTCTAGTAGATGGCAGTAAAATTGCTTGCCATTAAAGGATATACCCTTATTTTTCTTTATATAGAAACGGGTTATAATAGAAACTGCCGAGCAAAGTAAACCTTGTCTATTGCAATGTTTTGATAGGGTTTGTTGATTCAGGGAAGGCGCTACTCAGTCTACTTAAACATGGAATGACGAAAATGAAAACCTCTAATATACAAAAACATTTTAGGCCGACGATGCTGGCGGCTGCCATTTTTGGCATCAGCTGTGCCGCGCAAGCGGCAACGGTGAGCATCAGCAACAAACCGCTTACCGGCGTTACCATTGCCCACGGCCCAAACATCACCCTGACGCCATCCGTAGAGCACCCGACAGCCGGTGCCGCTTATTCTGATAATTCATTTATGTTTGAGGGCTACCCAACCTTAAGAATAAGCCAACAGAACCAATGGAAAACAAGATACTTAGGGTATTTTGACAATACCAAATGCTATAAATTTTATGACTACAATAGCAATGCAGATAACGGCTATTTTGCTGTTTCTTCAGTAGCGACTACTGATAGTTACGGTCGAGTCGGCCTATGTAGCGGGAATGATGAAGAATATAGTGGTAACTTCCTAAACTGGGCCACAATGTCCGCGCTGGATATTTTCCGCTATACCCTAACCGGTGGTAACCGTGCCCGCGGTATCGGCAACAGTCCGACTAACTATCAAGCTGGTGATTCTCCAACGGAAACATTCCTCCGCCGTGCATATGTGAATAAAAACTCCAACGGTGACGGTCAATACCGTTTACGCTATAGAGGGATTGAGTTAGGCCATAATCCATCGGCACAAGATTTGGCATTTTTAAAGCGGATTATTCCTGCCAGTATGGTAGATAGCTTTGCTACGACAAACACTACCGCAGGCTTGCCACGTGCATTAGGCTTCCGATATCACCCTGTAGTACCTGGCAGAAAAACTCCACATCAGTTGGTGGATGCAAATGTACCGCTTGCATATAACAATCGTATTTTCTTCCTAAACGAAGGTTTCTACGTTACACCCGTTCGTTTTACTAGAGATGAAGTGATTTATCAGGATAGAAACGCAATTAATGTGGGTGCAGCGCCATCGTCTGTGCATTCTATTGTGCAAAAAGCTGCTGATGCCTCTCGCAGCAAACCTAATGTTACCGGCTACCGATTGCCCGTTGTGGTGCAGGTATGTAATCCGGCTAGTGCTGGCGGTGTGGCAGGTTTGCCGAGCGCTTGTCGCGCATATGGGAGCCACTACAAACCGGAAGGGCTGATGCAGCAGTACGGTCGTGGTGACGGGCCGGATAGCCGTCCTGCTCGCTTCGCTGTAGTCAGCTATCAGTTAAACTACTCAAACGACGTGAGTGGCGGTGTGTTGCGTACACGTATGAAATATTTGGATCGCACACAAAGCGAAAATGGTATCACTTATGGTAAAGAGTGGGACGAAAGAACAGGTGTGCTGGCTGTAAATCCGGACCCAGAAGATGCCCGTAAAGTCAACGTATCCAATAGCGGTGCCATCAACTATATCAATAAGTTTGGTGATGCCGGCAACTATAAAGGCCTTGATACCGCAGCCGAGCTGTTCTATACCGCTCAACGTTATTTGCGTCACAAAGGGATGCCTGCATATTATGAGCAGACTCAGCGCCGATATGGCATTAACCCAACTACGGCCGATGGCTTCCCTATGATTTATGATTGGGATGATCCGCTTACCCGTGGCTTAGCTTCTCGAGATGAAGCACAGTGCCGCTCTAACACCATGATTCTGATTGGTGATACTTTTACCCACGATGAGAAAGACTTGCCTAATTTTGGCCCAAGAAGTGGGGTAAAAGATGATTCCGAGATTAATACCCAAAAGATTTTGGAAGACATCTTGGATCAAGAGAAATTCAAAGGCCTTGGTAGAGAATCATGGTATACATCTCGCGGTTCATATGCAGGCTACGCCACTGGGCAAAATGTAACGGGTTACTCCCCAGCAGGTATCGTGGCATTGGCTTATTGGGGCAGAACACAAGATATCCGCCAAGATATTCCGGGTGATCAGCATATCAATACCTTTACCATTGACGTATTGGAGCAGGGGCGCGGCCGTTTTGAGACAGATAACCAGACTTCACTTGGTAATGCATATTATTGGGCTGCCAAATACGGTGGTTTTGATTATAAACCCGGTATTACCATGCCCAATGCATCCCGTGGTAGCTGGACCAGCGATGCACCAGGGGTTAGCAGTTCACCGGTACTATTCCCCGACGGCATGCCCAAAAACTTCGCCCTGGGCAATAACCCAGAAAATATGGTAGAGGCACTGAAAAAAGCTTTTGAAAAAGCTGGATCATATACCGACCCATCTCAGGCATTCGTAGGTGTTACCGAGCACCAAAACTCGGTGGTAGATGTCGGTGCCAATAAAACTTTAGGCCTGCAGTCTTCTTATAACGTAGATAGCCTTTCAGGTGACGTGATTGCCCAACGCATTGGTTCACAGGGCAACGGCTTAACCTTTACTCCGGCATGGCGTGCTTCAACCAAAATGGAAGCTTTCCATACTGCATCTGGTTGGTCTGCCCGCAAGCTGTTTACTGAGGCTCCCAATGGCACTACTACCGCCTTTACCCCAAGCAACGTAGCGCAATTCAGAACTGCACTGAATGCCGGTGCTTCTGCCGCCAGCTTGGTGCAATATACTCTGGGCGACCCAAGCTTAGAAGGTACTGCTTGGCGTAAACGTGAAAATGGCCTGTTGGGTACCATTATTAACTCCGGTGTACAGCCTATTCTGCCTCCGAAAAATAAACCTGCGGCTTGTAATTATGCGAACAGCAACATCATGGTTCGTAAAAACTTCTATGTAACCGCCTCGAATGCTGGCGTACTGCATGTTCTGAACCAAGATGGTCAGGAAGTGATGGGCTATATCCCTTCTACAGCCCTACCGAAACTGTATAGCTTATCTTTACCTGTGTCATCACATGCCCAGCCGACTCACCAATATCTGAATGACGGCACCCCAGTTACAGATGAAGTTTGCTTCGGTGCTACTGCAAAATCTATTGTGGTGGGTACTGCCGGTCGTGGTGGTGCTTCGGTGTATGCTCTAGATGTAACTGATTTGAGCAACCCCGGTGCCCATAACGTAATGTGGGAATTCTCCAATGCTGATGATTCCGACCTGGGCCTCACTGTTGGCAAACCCTCCATTGCCAAAGATAAAGACGGCAATCCGATCGTGATCTTCAGCAGTGGCGTAAACAGCGGTTCCAGCAATGGCTACCTGTATATTCTGCGCGCAGACAACACAGGTAACTGGCAGTTGAATACCAACTACTGGAAAGTGCCTTTGGGCCAAGATGGTGTGGGCGAGCCGGCCGTATACGACCGTGATGGCGACAAAATGCCAGAAGCCGTATTTGTTGGCGACTTGAGCGGCAAAATGTGGCGCGTGGATTACGACAAATCCAACGGTTCATGGGTTAACGCCTACAACAATCAGCCTTTATACACCCCCAGTGGCACAGGCGCACCGATTACCGCAGCTCCGGTAATCGCCCAAACAGGTGGTCATCTGTATGTAGTAGCTGGCACAGGCCAATACTTCTCTCTGGCAGATATTTCACCAGGCGTGCAGAACTATGCCCTCGGCCTCTTTGCTGAGCAAGGCCCGATCACCGATGCAGATTTGCTAGGGCAGAACTTTATCGGTAATGGGGAAAAAGTGGATGCTATCTACTCCAGCAATAAAACCCTGACACAAAAGATTTATCAAGTGTCGCAGAACGCTATCCAAAGCCATCATAAAGGCTGGCGTCTGAGTCTGCTCCCAGGTCAGGCTATTGTGGCTCAACCGGCAATCCGTCGTAATAAAGTGGCTACCTTTACAGCTGTCCGCACTACTCCGACCGGCAACGTATGCTCGGTAAATGGTGCTACTGCACTGATTGCTGTAAGCTTGCAAAATGGTGGTCAATACAACTTGCCGGCTTTTGATACCAACAAAGATGGCCGTTTTGATGGCAATGATAAATTAGGCGGTATGCTGGAAGTAGGCGGGATCATTGCTCCGGTAGGTACTTCTCGAGAAGCCAGCGTTGGTGGTAACAGCAGTATCCGTAATATCTTGGCTGGTGATACCGGAACTATTGACGTGCCGATCAACAACTTTGACGAATCCCTCATCCGCCGTATCTCTTGGCGTGAGATTTTCTAAAGCTCTAAAGCTATCGTGGTCACAAAGCCGCCTGGATTATTCAGGCGGCTTTTTTTAGCCAAATACCTAGACTACCTACTCCTACATCTCCCACTTATCTCTCCCTTTATATAGTTGCAGCAATCATTTACTCATGTGCAAGCCTGTGAGATACAGACAGCACGACCAGTGTGGCAATAGCCGAGCCCACCAGAATCAATGCTTTATTGGGGAAGATACCTTTGAATTTATCGCGCAAAGGGAAAGAGGAGGTCTAAAGCCAGCCGCCCGATCGGGTCGTTACCCAGAATAATGGTTCCTTCGA
>NZ_KV795576.1:0-594 GCF_001809035.1 Eikenella sp. HMSC061C02 | reverse complement strand
GGTCGTTACCCAGAATAATGGTTCCTTCGACCACCAACGCCGAATCCAAGTTGGTATCCAGCACATTGCCGTCGTTGTCATACATCTGAATGCCGTATTCTTCGGCCATTCTGCTCTCCTATCAATCATCACCCCAATTGGTGAGCTTACCTACCCGCACCATGACATGGCCTTTCTCGTTACGCACAATCAGGCCGCGATAATCCACCTGAGTGCCCACCTTGCTGTTGGGGTCGGAACGCAGTTGCGCCCCGTGCTCCTTGGTCACGATGAAGCGGCCATCCGCCATATTCAGCGTACCACCCCGGATGTCCGGTGCTTCGATGGTCTGGTTGGCCTTGATGTGCCGCCCCAAAATCGAGCCATCGGCAATCAAATCCCCGTTGAAGTAGGTTTTGTCGCCGGTTACCGTGAACATCGGCAGCTTCTTGTTGTTCCACAGCACCAGCTTGTCGGCCTGAATCACTACCTCAGACTGCCCGCTAGTCCCGTCCGCCAGCAGCGAAATACCGCCCACCACCTTAGTTCCGGTACGGGTATCGGTGCTCACTTTTAGGGTGTAGGCCGCACTCAATTTGCCGTTTAAATCGGCAA
>NZ_KV795575.1:67041-77378 GCF_001809035.1 Eikenella sp. HMSC061C02 | reverse complement strand
CTATATTGAGTGATTTTGCTTCCTAAGCCCCATTGCAATTGTCCTCGGTGCCTTACTTTTCGTTTCCAGCAGCTTGTTGGGTAAAAAAGCAAACACCAATGCCGAGTCGGATGGATCTGACTGACACCTACGCCTATACAACACCATGACCGAACTTCCCGACAACATCCTTCACCTGCCGCAATACCAAGTACTGGGCTGCAAATCAACCGACGACGAAATGCACTTCCAGGTGGACGTGCCCGATCCCATCGCCTGCGAGGAATGCGGCGTGCAGGGTGAGTTCGTACGGTTCGGCAAGCGTGACGTTCCCTATCGTGATCTGCCCATCCACGGCAAGCGGGTCACTCTCTGGGTGGTCCGCCGCCGATACACCTGCCGGGCCTGCAAGACAACATTCAGGCCCCAGCTACCGGAGATGGTGGACGGATTCCGTATGACACTGCGGCTGCATGAGTACGTGGAGAAGGAATCCTTCAACCACCCCTACACCTTTGTGGCGGCACAGACCGGCCTGGACGAGAAGACGGTGCGCGACATCTTCAACGCCCGCGCCGAGTTCCTGGGGCGCTGGCACCGCTTCGAGACGCCCCGCATCCTGGGCATTGACGAGCTATACCTGAACAAGCGCTACCGCTGCATTCTGACCAACATTGAGGAGCGAACCCTGCTCGACCTGCTGGCCACCCGCCGCCAGGACGTGGTGACCAACTACCTGATGAAGCTGAAAGACCGGCAGAAGGTCGAGATCGTCAGCATGGACATGTGGAACCCCTACCGGGCAGCGGTCAAGGCTGTACTGCCCCAGGCCCGTATCGTGGTCGATAAGTTCCATGTGGTGCGCATGGCCAACGATGCCCTAGAGAGAGTGCGCAAGGGCCTCAGAAAGGAGCTGAAACCGTCCCAGAGCCGGACTCTCAAGGGAGACCGGAAAATCCTGCTGAAACGCGCTCACGAAGTCTCAGACCGGGAGCGCCTCATCATGGAGACCTGGACAGGCGCGTTCCCGCAACTGCTGGCCGCCTACGAGCACAAGGAGCGCTTCTACGGCATCTGGGACGCCACCACACGGCTCCAGGCAGAAGCCGCCCTGGACGAGTGGATAGCCACCATCCCGAAGGGCCAAAAGGAAGTCTGGAGCGATCTGGTCAGGGCAGTGGGAAACTGGCGTGAAGAGACCATGACCTACTTCGAGATGGACATGCCCGTCACCAACGCTTACACGGAGTCCATCAACCGACTGGCCAAGGACAAGAACCGTGAAGGGCGCGGTTACTCCTTCGAGGTGATGCGGGCACGAATGCTCTACACCACGAAGCACAAGAAGAAGGCACCGACTGCGAAGGTCTCTCCTTTCTACAAGAAAACCATCGGTTACGGACTGCCGGACTTCGCAGAGGAACTCAACTACGGAGTCGATCTATCAACCATCTGAGGGTGGTATCAGATTGATGGGGTGAAGGTGCCCCATCAACCATTAAATCCGTATACCCCATATATCCATCGATTCCAATTATCTACCACCCATTCCCGGCTGATACCTGACGCGCCAGCCAGCTCGGCTTCTTGCGGCAGTTTCACCAAAACCAATCCCGCCTTATGGCCGGTGGCAACCAGCAAACCAAACCTTCTGTCGCCATCTGGCAGCTCCACCAACATCAAATCAACATATTCCTCATGCGGATATGCGCCAGGCAGGCGAAGAACCATTCCACGCTTCAAGTTGCCGTGATAATCAAGCAGTTTTTTCATGATTGAGCCTTATGCCAGTGCTGGGCGTTTCTGAAATATAGGCTACCTGAAATGATTGGCAACAGTTTTCAGGTAGCCTTTAAACCCTGATTCGGCAGACGGGTTAAGGATTCAATATTCTTGCAATTAGCGCCTTATCCTTGCCCGCCATATTCGGAATCTGCACTTGAATGCCGTTGCCGGGGGCCACTTCCGCCGCTTCGCCCCTGCGTTTCATGGCTTGTAGCACGATGGTTTGGTTGCCCTGCGGGTGGATGATTTCCAGCGTGTCGCCCACGGCGAAGCGGTTTTTCACTTCCACGGTGGCCCAGCCTTCGGCGTCGATTTCGGTAACGTGGCCGACGTATTGGCTCTGTTTGGCTACGGAATGGCCGGTGAGGTAGTTTTGGTAGTCTTGCGTTTGGTGGCGCTCGAGGAAGCCGGAGGTGTAGCCGCGGTTGGCGAGGCCTTCGAGTTCGGCCAGCAGGCTGTAGTCGAAGGGGCGGCCGGCTACGGCGTCGTCGATGGCTTTGCGGTAGGCCTGGGCCACGCGGGCGACGTAGTACACGGATTTGGTGCGGCCTTCCACTTTGAGGCTGTCCACACCGATGCGGGCGAGCTCGGCCACTTGCTCTACGGCGCGCAAGTCTTTGGAATTCATGATGTAGGTGCCGTGTTCGTCTTCCATAATCGGCATCATTTCGCCGGGGCGGTTGCTCTCTTCGATGAGGAAGATTTTATTGGCGGCGGGGGGGCGCACTTGGCCGTTGATGCCTTCGAAGGCGGCGTTGGCTTCTTCTTGGGCTTTGTTGAAATCAAAGCCTTGCAGCAGGCGGGCGTCGCCCATTTCGTCGATTTCGGCGGGGTGGACTTTATAGTCCCAGCGGCAGGAGTTGGTGCAGGTGCCTTGGTTGGGGTCGCGGTGGTTGAAGTAGCCGGAGAGCAGGCAGCGGCCGGAGTAGGCGATGCAGAGTGCGCCGTGTACGAATACTTCGAGCTCGACATTGGGGCATTCTCGGCGGATTTCGGCGATTTCTTCCATGCTCAATTCGCGCGACAAGATGATGCGTTCCACGCCGATTTTCTGCCAGAATTTCACGCCCCAGTAGTTGGTGGTGTTGGCCTGCACGGAGAGGTGGATGGGCATATCTGGCCAGCGTTCGCGGGTAACCATAATCAAGCCGGGGTCGGCCATAATCAGCGCGTCTGGCTTCATGGCAACCAGCGGCTCCATATCGGCCACAAAGGTTTTGAGCTTGCTGTTGTGCGGCAGGGTGTTGACGGTGAGATAGAACTTTTTACCGCGTGCGTGGGCTTCGGTAATGCCGGCCTGCAATACGTCGAGCTTGGCGAATTCGTTGTTGCGGGCACGCAGGGAATAGCGCGGGCTGCCGGCATACACGGCATCGGCGCCGTAATCGAAGGCGGTACGCATACGCTCGGGTCCGCCGGCGGGGAGAAGGAGTTCGGGAGATTTCATGGCGTGATTCAAATGGGATAAGGGGGTAATCGGAATAGAAGCGGTTTGCTTTCAGGTAGCCTTTAAGTTATTCGGAGATGCTTTAAACGATTTTCAGGTAGCCCCTTAAGCAGGCTACCTGAAAACGAAGTTTCTGCGAAGCTAAAACTTTGGCTTCCACAGGAAGCTAAACATCGGCTTCCACAGAAGCGGCAGTAAAACGGATTATAGCGCAAAACGGCGGCTAACCGGCTTCGGCGGTGTCGTGTTTGGGCGCGGGCTCCCAAATCTGCGAGGTGAAGAGTTGCGCATCGTGCACATAGGGGTTGTTTTGATCCCACACATAGCCAGCAAACACGGCGCTTAGCATACGGTCGGTTTCCGGCGTGCGCTGGCCGCTGAAAATCATGTCTTGCAGCGTGCCGGAATACCAAGCCTCCACATAGTGCCGGAACACGTTTACGCCAGACATCAGCGGGCGGGCGAATTCGTTTTGCCAGTTCACCTGCTGGCCGTTCAGTTGGCGAGCCACCAAATCGGCGGCGAGCTTGGCCGAGTGGGTGGCGATGGTAACGCCGGAGGAGAATACCGGATCGAGGAATTCGGCGGCATTGCCCAATAGGGCGAAGTGGCGGCCGTAGAGCGATTTTACGCTGGCGGAATAGCCAGGCAGGTAGATGAAGGGGAAGTCGTTATCCCATTGTGCGTTTTTCAAAATGCGGCGTAGGAACGGCACTTCCAGGGCAAATTTTTTCAGGATAACGGCAGAGCTTTCCTGCCCGAGTTTTTCAGGTAGCCCCACCACGCCGATTGAAGCGCGGCCGTTGGAGAAGGGAATCAGCCACAGCCAAATATCGCGGTGTTCGGGGTGGACGCACACTAGGTTTTTATTGCGGTCGAAGGACTGATCGGTGATGTGGTCTTCGATATGGGTAAAGTGCACGTGGCGTACAGGCAGGTCGGAAGGAATGTCCCAGCTGAGCATGCGCGGTAACACGCGGTGGTAGCCGCTGGCATCCAGCACGAAACGCGCGCCCAGCACATAAGGATCGCCGCCTTCCTGCTGCACCACCAGTTTGGCGAAATCGCCATGGTTGTCGAAGGCTTTCACCGTGGAGCCGAACTGTACGGTTACGCCTTGCTTGATGGCTTCGTCGATCAGGATTTTATCGAAACGGGCACGCTCTACATTGAATGCGGTGGATGGGCCGGAGGAGAATTTATCGGTGAATTTGAAGCTGGTGTTGCGTTCGCCCCAGGAGAAAGCGAAGCCGTTTTTATATTGAAAGCCGAATCCGGCCTGCACGGCAGGTAGGAAGCCGGCCTCATGCAGCAACTCTATGCAATGCGGCAGTAGGCTCTCGCCGATAACGAAACGCGGAAAATGCTGCTTTTCCACCACACAAACATTGAATCCCCGCTTGTTCAATAAAGCAGCCGCCACTGCCCCAGAGGGGCCGGCGCCGATGATAACGACGTCGTAATGCTGAATCATGTTTTCCCTTTAATTATTGGTTTCTGCTCAGCTGCAATTGGTTGGTTGTAAGTAGTGGCAAGATTATTTGTTTTCAGCCAATCAGCCATTGCCTTCCATTACATGGCAGCATGGGCTTGAATGGTTTGAAAACTATTTATGATTATTAATAATTGGACAAAAATTGTCCAAAACCAACCGCCGTGGGCAACACGGCACGACCTTTGCCTGTTTGAGCAGTGTTGCCCGGTAAGCAATAGGCCTATAGGCTACCTGAAAGCAATTACTCTGCCAAGCTATATTTATTTTTAAATTAGCGGATTAACTTTATTCCTGCCACAGCGTATGTTGGCATTAATGTGCTTTCGAGTCTTGTTAGCGGTTTACAGCCCGGCATCGGCAGCAAATTTGTCCGCTAACGCCCGCAGACAGCTTGCTGGACAGGACGTACAATAATGCCCATTATCCATGGCTACTTGAAACACCAAGGACTCCACCATGCAGAATTTCCACGTTGCACAACTGCCGCTGCCGCCGCAGGGCACCCACCTTGTCGAGGCTTCCGCCGGCACGGGCAAAACCTACAGCATTGCCGCGCTGTTCACCCGCCTGGTGGTGCTCGAAGGCTGGGCGCCGGAAAACATACTGGTGGTTACCTTCACCGAAGCCGCCACCGCCGAGCTGAAAAACCGCCTGCGCGCCCGGCTGGGCGAAGTTTTGGCTGCCCTGCAGAGCGGGGAGACGCCGGCCGATGAGTTTCTACAACACCTGCTGGCCGAAGCCTTGGCCAAACAAGAGCGCAGCAAACTCATCCTGCAGCTGCAGGCCGCCCTGTCCGGCTTCGATACCGCCGCTATCTACACCATCCACGGCTTCTGCCTGCGCGTGCTGGGCGACTACGCCTTCTTGTGCGGCGTGCCCTTCGAGCTGGAAACCGGCCCCGTCGACACCGCCGCCCGCCTGGTGGCCGCACAGGATTTCTGGCGCGAACACGTGGCCGACCACCCGCAAAACGCGCGCATCGCCGCCCGCTTCGGCATCACCCCCGCCTCCGTGCTAGCCGAATTTTCAGGTAGCCTCAAACGCGCCTTTTTGGACTACAGGCTACCTGAAAACCGCCTGACGCAAATACAGAAAGGCCTCCATGCCGCTTGGCAGAAGCTGCAACGGAATGTGGAGGAAATCGAAGCCGTGTACCGCCGCATCAAGCCGCAGCTTCACGGCGGCACATTCAATGCCTCCATCGACACCCTGTTTACCGAGCTCCGGCAAGCCGCACAAGAAGGTTTGGAACAACCCGTGCTTTCCAAGCCGGACAGGCTGCTGTGTTTTGAAGAAAACGCCCTGCGCAACAGAATCCGGAAAAACCAGCATATTGAAGAAGCCGACATCGCCGCACTGCAACCCTTGGCCGTGTTTGGCCGCCGCCTGGCCGAAATCGACGATGCCGAGCAGGAAGCCGCCATCCGCCTCAAGCTCGAATGTTTAGGCCACCTGAAAACCCGTTTGGCCGAAGACAAACGCCGCAGCTCGCGCCGCGACTATGATGATTTGCTGCTCGACGTGCATGCTGCCCTGTCCAACCCCGAACATCCCGAGCAAGCCGAAGCGCTTGCCCAAGCCCTGGCTGCCAAATGGCGCGTGGCGCTCATCGACGAATTCCAAGACACCGACCCGCTGCAATACGCCATTTTCCACACCGCCTTTATCCGCCAAGGCGTGCCTGTATTTTTGGTGGGCGACCCCAAACAGGCCATCTACGGCTTTCGCGGTGCCGACATCCATGCCTACCTCGCCGCTGCCGCCGATACCGCCCCCGAGCAAAGCTATACCCTGCACACCAACTACCGCAGCCACCGCGATTTGGTAAACGGCATCGGCCATCTGTTTGCCGCCCGCAGCCGCCCTTTCGTGCTGCCGCAGATTGCCTACCCCGCCGTGCAGGCCGCCCGCGCCGAGAGCCTGCTCAGCCCTGCGCCCGAAGCCGCCGTGGCCGTGCGCTGGATCAATCCATCTGCCGAAGATGGCAAACTGCCGAATAAAGATTTCTTGCGCGAACTTTCTGCTAACTATTGTGCCCGCGAAATTGCTGCAAGATTAAACCAAGCTTTTTCAGGTAGTCTCATGATTGAGGGTAAAGATAGTAAAAAAAACAAACCGTTACATCCCGGCCAAATTGCTGTGTTGGTACGTAAACACGAAGAAGGAGAAATGGTCGCGCGCGCGCTCAAACGTCGGGGCGTGCGCAGCGTATTGCTACAACAGCAATCGGTGTTCGACACGCCCGAAGCCGAAGCCCTGCACGCCCTGTTGCTGTTTTGGCTGGCCCCGCAGCAAACCGAATACCTGCGTTTCGTGCTTGGTGGCATTTTCTATGGCTACACCGCGCAAGACCTGGCCGAATTGAACGGCAACGAAAACCGCCTGGCCGAGTGGATAACCCTGGCCGAAACCGCCGCTGAAGCCTGGCAGCAGCACGGCATCTACACCGCGCTCACCCGCTTTGCCCGCCAAAGCGGCCTCGAGCAGCATCTTCTGCACACCCGCAACGAACGCAGTTTCACCAACTTCTGGCAGCTGGCCGAAATCTTGGCGCTGGCCGCTGCTGAATGTGCCAGCCCAGTCGCATTGGCGCAATGGTTGGAAATGCGGCTGAAAAGTAGCAAGAAAAACAAGAAAAGCAAAGAAAATAAAAATGATAGGGAGGATAAGGGAAATAAAGAATACCAGCTGCGGCTGGAAAGCGATGAAGACTTGGTGAAAATCGTTACCATGCACGCCGCCAAAGGGCTGGAGTACCCGCTGGTGTTTTGTCCTTTCGTGTGGGATACCAGCGACAAATTGGTGCAAGATTGGAACATCATCAGCCAAAGCAACGGCCGCAACCTGTTGTTGGCGAAAGCCCAGCTGGACGAAGAAGACGAGCGGCAGCTGTTTGCAGAAGACCTCGGCGAACGCCTGCGCCTGCTGTATGTCGCGCTCACCCGCGCCCGCGAGCAGCTCGTGCTCTACGCCGCCCCCTGCAGCAACACCCCGGAAAACACCTTCGCCTATCTCTTGGCCGAAATAGGCGAAGATGACTGCCAAGCCATCCGTGATGATTGGCGCGGCCTGAAAGGCCAAGCCCTGACCGAAGCCCTGCGACAGGCTTGGCTTAAGCGCATCCAAAGTGCCGCGCCCGGCCAGTTGCAATGGTTGGAAGGCGAGCCGCCCGAAGCCAATTACCGCGCCCGCAACGAACAGCAGGGCAGTTACCGCGCCCTTGTGCTGCCCGAGCGGCCGCTGCAATTTATCCGCCACACTAGCTTTACCGGCCTGAGCCGCCAAACCCTGACCGCCGAAGAGTGGCTACCTGAAAACCTGTTGGCCGATGAAAACCCCGCTGCCGAAACAGAGAGGCTACCTGAAAACGAGCGCAGCGAGTTTCTGCGAAGCAAAAATGTAAGCGACGAGTTGCGGGCCAACGGCCAAAATGTAGTTCAGCCAAACGGGCAGGGCAACTTGTGGTTAAATGAGGCCGAAACTGCCTTACTAGCTTTCCCTGCTGGTACCCAGCCCGGTATCTGCCTGCACAGCATTTTGGAACAAACCGATTTTGTCCACCTCGCTGCCGAACAAGCGGCATCCTATGCCGATATCTTGGACAAACACGGCTTCGAGGCTGAAGCATGGTTACCGGCGGTGTTGGAAATGGTAGAGGCCGTGCGCCGTGTGCCGTTGGCAGAGAATATGCAGTTGGCCGATATTCCCGCCGATAGCCGCGTGGCGGAAATGGGCTTCGTGCTGCACCTGCACGATTTCGGTTTGAAACGTCTGCGCCGCTGGTTTGCCCGCTCCGACATCGGGCTACCTGAAAACGCCGCCGCCCACCTGCCGCAGCTGGATTTCCACGCTGTAACTGGTTTCCTCAACGGCTTCATCGACCTGATTGCCGCAGGCAAAAACGGCAGGGTATGCGTTATCGACTATAAATCCAATCACTTGGGCAGCCGTTTGGCCGATTACGGCCGAGCCGCCATGAGCGCGGCGGTGAGCGAACACCATTATTACCTGCAAGCGCTGATTTACGCCGTAGCCACCGCACGCTACCTGAAACAACGCCGAGCCCTGCCCGAATACATCCATGTGCGTTACCTGTTTGTGCGCGGCTTAAATCCGCATGGCCAGGAGGGCTTGTGGTGCTGGGACATCCCCGTTTCCGCTCTGCAGGAATGGCTTGAATAGCTGCAGTCGTGCCGGCAGGACAAGGAGTGGCAGAAAAATCAGCATAAATAACAATCCTTAGCCAAGTTTTCCAGAATGGATATTGACTATTTGGCAAATCTGCCTATAATATGCCCCTTTCGTAAGTACGGCGCAGCCGGAAAACACCCAAGCGGGAATAGCTCAGTTGGTAGAGCGCAACCTTGCCAAGGTTGAGGTCGCGAGTTCGAGACTCGTTTCCCGCTCCAAGTTTCAATCATCCGAATCCCAAGCGGGAATAGCTCAGTTGGTAGAGCGCAACCTTGCCAAGGTTGAGGTCGCGAGTTCGAGACTCGTTTCCCGCTCCACTATCCACTTATTGATTCGGGTGCTACGCGGGAATAGCTCAGTTGGTAGAGCGCAACCTTGCCAAGGTTGAGGTCGCGAGTTCGAGACTCGTTTCCCGCTCCAAGTTTTAGCAATTTGGCCGATACAGTCGGCCAAAAGCTAATTTGGCGGGATAGCAAAGTGGTTATGCAGCGGCCTGCAAAGCCGTGTACGCCGGTTCGATTCCGACTCCCGCCTCCAAAATACCAAAGTGAATGTAAGCCGCAGGCAGCAAATAGCCATCGCGGTATTGGTTAGATCAACCATACATCAATCAGCACGGCGGGGTGGCAGAGTGTTTATGCTGCGTGGGGTGCAACCCTCGCATAGGCCGGTTAAAATCCGCGCCCCCGCCTCCAATCATCCAGGCTGACAAACCACAGCCCGGCCCGAGTGGTGGAATTGGTAGACACAACGGACTTAAAATCCGTCGCTCCTTAATACGAGCGTACCGGTTCGATTCCGGTCTCGGGCACCACAAACCGCTTTATAGCGGTTCTTTTTTGTCTCCAGACATCTTCAAAAACACACAGAACAGTTTAAAATCAATTAACTGTCTGATTTTAGTCTTACTTACCTTATCTTCGGAAATATTCTGCCGTCTTCCTCAAAACTCAATCAAAGCACCAACACTGTTTGGCAATAGGTCGGGTATTCCATACATATTCTATCGGTATTACTGTGAGATAGCTGGAAATAAATAATCAAATAAATTCAATTTGTTGTAATGGTTTGTGCAGCATCCATCTAGAATCCTGAAAGTAGGATATGGATTTCTCAGGTAGTTATTTATCTCTGATGATTAAAGGCTACCTGAAACTTTTCAGGTAGCCTTTAATCAATCTTGTCTAAACAAGGGTGCGCATGGAGTCCATGCCGTCAGCTGGCAAGCCTTGCTGCTGTTCAGCCCCAATGCGGTATTTCCTGATACACATAACTACTTACATTACTGCCAGCGCGGCTAGGCATTTTTCGCGCTGGCCGTTTTGCGGGGGAATGGTTTGGCCGGGCAGGATTAAGGTGTAGCGCTGGCCACGGCCGTGGGCTTCGAGCACGCGGTAGCACAGGAGGCCGGCGAGGCGGTCGGCGCTGGTGCCGGCGGGG
>NZ_KV795575.1:15050-66941 GCF_001809035.1 Eikenella sp. HMSC061C02 | reverse complement strand
AGTCTGCATAGCTGATGATGTGGTCGGCGGCGTGGAAGGCGGGTTCTTCGAAGTGTTTGTCGAGCAGGCGGCCGCTTTTGGCGTAGCTTTTCCAGGCGATATGTTGCAGGGAGGTGCCGGGTTGGTGGTCTTGCAGGAAGGCGAGGTCTTCGTTGCCGCCGAGTTTGCGGCGCGGCTCGCCTTCTTCGGCCGGGGTGCTGCCGGGCGGGGCGGTGTGCGGCTTGGGGGCGGGGTAGACGAGGCCGTTGTCGGGCCAGTGCCAGACACATTCGACGCTGCTCACGGCAAACGGCCACACGCTGGCACAGCGCAGCGGGGGCAGGATCAGGCGGCCGCGCCGTGCGGGCAGCACGGGCCAGATGAAGGGTTGGGGCTGCTTGGCGGTGAAGAGGGCGGCGCGGTATTCGGGATCGGTGTTGCGGCGGCTTTCGGGGGCAAACCAAAGCTGGCGGTGGCGGGCTTTGATTGAGGGGGCGGGGAAGAGTTGGATATCGGCAGGCTGCCCTTGGAAGAGTTCCTCGGGCAGGGTGAGGTCGAGGCGCAGGCCGAGCAGCTGGAGGCAGTTGAGCAGGGTGCCGACAAACAGGAAGCCGGCGAGCCAGAAGGCGACGATATAGGCGAGGTTTACCTGATAGTTGAGCCCGACGAGCCACAACAGGGCAATCATGGCGGCCAGGCTGATGCCGAGCCGGGTGGGGCGCAGGCGCAGGTCGCGCAGGCGCGGGCTGTATTGGTTGGCGCTCACGATACGGCTACCTGAAGCAGCATTTGTTCCAGCAGCTGGGAGATGGATTGGGGCTGCAGGGTTTGCAGGCGGTGTCCAGCCACGGCTATCCATACGGCTTTGATGTCTTCCGGCAGCACATAATCGCGGCCGGCCAGGAAGGCCCAGGCTTTGGCGGCTTTGACCACGGCAAGCCCGGCGCGCGGGCTGAGGCCGGTAACGAACAGGCCGGGCTGGCGGGTGGATTGCACCAGCCGGTAAACATAATCGGCAGCCTGCTGCGAGCATTTTACTTGGGCGGCCTGTGCCTGCCATTGGAGCAGGATTTCGGCGTTGCACATGGCTTTGAGCGCGGGCAGCAGTTGGCGGCGGTCGCCTTGGGCGTAGAGTCGGCGTTCGGCTTCGGCGGAGGGGTAGCCCAGTGAGAGGCGCATCATGAAACGGTCGAGCTGGGATTCGGGCAGGGGAAAGGTGCCGAGCTGCTCGATGGGGTTTTGGGTGGCGATCACGAAGAAGGGTTTGGGCAGGCGGTAGGTTTTACCGTCTACAGAGACTTGTTTTTCTTCCATGGCTTCCAAAAGGGCGGATTGCATTTTGGGCGAGGCGCGGTTGATTTCGTCGGCCAGCAGGAAGTGGTGGAAAATGGGGCCGGGATGGAATTTGAATTGGCCGTCGGCAGGTTGGAAAACGTTGATACCGAGGAGGTCGGCGGGCAGCATGTCGTTGGTGAATTGGACGCGGCGGTAGCCGAGGCCGAGCACGGCGGCCAGGCCGTGGGCGAGGGTGGTTTTGCCCACGCCGGGTACGTCTTCGAGCAAAACGTGGCCGTCGGCCAGGATGCAGGCCATCAGGTGTTGGAGAACGGTTTCTTTGCCGAGAATCAGGCTGTTGAGTTGGGAGAAGACGTTTTGTAAGTAGGGATTCATGGTGTGGATAGTTTGAGTTGTGGTGTGAGTGAGGCTACCTGAAAATGTTTTTGCGGTGGCGCTTATGAAGAAAAGCCCTGTTCAATCAACAGGGCATATTTTTCAGGTAGCCTAATCTTGTACCGGTTCTTCGGCGGCAACCTGTTCGATTAATTGGGAGATGCTCATGCCGCGTTCGAGCGATTGGTCGTATTTGAAGTGCAGCTCGGGCGTTTTAAACAGCTTGATGCGGCGGGAGAGCTCGCTGCGCAGATGGCCTTTGGCGTGTTCCAGCGCTTCGGCGGTAATTTCACGCGTGGCATCGTCGAGCACGGTGTAATACACGGTGGCATGGCTGTAGTCGCGGGTAAGCTCGACTTCGTTGATGGTGATGAAGCCGGCGCGCGGGTCTTTAAGGCCGGTACGGACGAGCTCGGCCAGCTCGCGCATAATCTGTTCGCGCACGCGGTCTTGGCGGGCGTAGCCGCGGTGGGTTTTGGCCATGTGGTCTTTCTCGATATAGGGGGTTATTTCAGTTCGCTGGTGCGGTCGAGCAGGGCATCCATCAGCGAATCGTATTGTTTTTTACGATGTTGGATGCGCAGTTGATCGAATTCGCCCAACTGTTCTTCAAAAGTGTATGTTTTGAAATAGGGCTTCAGGTCGAAGGACTTTTCCAAAAAGCGAATAACGTTGAGGTCGTTTTCACGGTCAACAGGGCGCATGGGCAGCCGTCCAGTAAGCACGAAGTTGTCGGGCATGACAAGGGTAGCCACGATGATCGGTTCATCGTTTTCACGTTGGCGTATTTCTCGGATTAGGGTAAACGTTTCAAAAGTGTAGGTTTGTTTGTCGTTCATTTTCGCGTACTCATCAGGGCAGCGGTTGGTATGGTGGGCAAACACGGTGTAAACAGGCGATATGATACGACAACCATCGCCGGCTGGGTATAGGCTGAGGCATTTATTTCTTTACATATATAGCCAAATTGTTATAGCAAGCCAAATTGACTGTCGATACAAGGTGAACTAACGCCGTAGCGAAAGTTAAGTTGGTTGGCTATAAAAACCATCATCGAAATGTGGAGCTTTGGCAAAGTTGCTGATTTGCCCAACATTTTACTGCGCCACAATGCTCTCAATGCAGCCTGTTGTGCTTCAGATATAACAAGAGGCGACCTGAAACGGATTCGGGCAGCCTCTTGTTTCGCTTGATGCCTGTTTACAGGGTACGAGCCACTTCCACGATATCAAAGGCTTCCAGCATGTCGCCTTCTTGGATATCGTTGTAGTTCTTCAGCATCAAGCCGCATTCGAAGCCCATGCGCACTTCTTTCACATCGTCTTTGAAGCGTTTGAGCGATTCGAGCTCGCCAGTGTGGATCACCACATGGTCGCGGATGAGGCGCACGCGGCTGTCGCGCTTGATGAGGCCGTCGGTAACCATACAGCCGGCAATATTGCCCACTTTGGAAATATTGATAACCTGGCGGATTTCTACCGTGCCGGTTTGCTGCTCTTTCTGCTCGGGAGCAAGCATACCGCTCATGGCTGCTTTCACATCGTCGATGGCGTCGTAGATGATGTTGTAGTAGCGGATTTCGATGTCTTCGTTTTCGGCCAGCTTGCGTGCGGAACCATCGGCACGCACGTTGAAGCCGATAATGAAGGCACCGGAGGCGATGGCTAGGTTGACATCGCTTTCGGTAATGCCGCCTACGCCGCTGTGCAGCACTTCCACTTTCACCTCGTCGTTTGACAGCTTTTTGAGGCTACCTGAAAGCGCTTCGTACGAACCCTGCACGTCGGCTTTGATGATAACGGACAGATTTTGCGCTGCCTGACCGTCGCCGGCGTTGGCAAACAGGTTTTCCAGTTTGGCAGCCTGCTGTTTGGCCAGCCGCACGTCGCGGTATTTGCCTTGGCGGAACAGGGCGATTTCGCGGGCTTTTTTCTCGTCGGCCAACACCATGGCGTCTTCGCCGGCGTTGGGGACGTCGGAAAGGCCGAGGATTTCCACCGGAATGGAGGGGCCGGCTTCCTGTACCTGTCTGCCGTTTTCGTCCACCATAGCGCGGACTTTGCCGAAGGCCGTGCCGGCCAGGAGCATATCGCCTTTTTTCAGCGTGCCGCTCTGTACCAGCAGGGTGGCCACCGCGCCGCGGCCTTTGTCCAGACGGGCTTCCACGATGATGCCTTTGGCTGGTGCGTCTACTGGCGCTTTCAGTTCGAGCACTTCGGCTTCCAGCAGCACGGCTTCCAAAAGCGCATCGATATTGATGCCTTGTTTGGCGGAAACATCGATAAACTGCACATTACCGCCCCAAGCATCGGGGATCACTTCATGTGCGGTCAGCTCTTGGCGAATACGCTCGGGATTGGCGGCTTCCTTATCGATTTTGTTCACTGCCACCACCATCGGCACGCCGGCCGCTTTGGCATGGGCAATGGCTTCGATGGTTTGCGGCATCACGCCGTCATCGGCGGCCACGACCAAAATCACGATATCAGTGGCCTGGGCACCGCGTGCACGCATCGCGGTAAAGGCTTCGTGGCCGGGGGTATCTAGGAAAGTGATAACACCGCGCGGGGTCTGCACATGGTAGGCACCGATGTGCTGGGTAATGCCGCCGGCTTCGCCTTGCACCACTTTGGCGCGACGAATGTAGTCGAGCAGCGAAGTTTTACCGTGGTCCACGTGGCCCATTACGGTTACCACCGGCGGGCGCGGCAGGGCTTCGGCTTGAACGGCGGTTTCAGTGTCGTTCAAGAAGGCTTCGGGATCATCCGCAGCAGCGGGTTTGCCGATATGGCCCATTTCTTCCACCACAATCAATGCGGTTTCCTGGTCGAGCGATTGATTGATGGTCACCATCATGCCCATCTTCATCAGGGCTTTCACCACTTCCACGCCCTTAACTGCCATTTTGTGTGCCAAATCGGCCACGGTGATGGTTTCGGGCACGAGCACTTCGTGCACCACCGGCTCGGTCGGGGCTTGGAAGGCGTGTTGGTTCGGCTCCAGCTTGAGCTGTTTCTTGCCTTTTTTGCCACCACGTACGCGCTCCTCATCGCCACGATTACTGCGTTCTTTGCCTTTGCCTTTGGCGGAACGGCCGCGCGGCATATCGTCGTCGCGCTGCTGGTGGCGATCGCCTTTTTTCGGGCGGCTGCCGCTGGGAGCGGCATTGCCGGAGGAAAGGGGGGCTTTTTCGCTCGGTGCGGCGCTGCGCGGGGCAGACTGCTGCTCTTTGGCCAGCTTGGCTTCCTGCTGCGCCTGCAGTTTGGCTGCTTCGCGGCGGGCCTGGCGCTCCTGTTTTTCTTTCAGCAGGGCTTGTTGGTGGGCACGCAGGGCTTCGGCACGGCGGGCTTCTTCGTCACGCATGGCCTTTTCGGCGGCACTAACCACTTCCACCGGTTGCGGTGTTGGCTCAGGGGCCTTTTCTTTTTTCGGTTTGCGGCTGCGTTTCGGTTTGGCTTCGGCTGCCGGAGCGTCATCCGGCGTGGCTACTTCAGTAGCTGCCGGTGTAGCATCAGTTTTGGCAGCAGTAGTTTCCATGGTAGGTGTTTCAACCACTGTTGTTTCGACAGCTTCTGAGGCTACCTGAACATTTGGTTCTTCCACGGCAGGGGCGGCTGCAGGTGCTTCTGTGGCAACAGTTGCGGCTGGTTGTGCCGGGGCAACTTCAGCAGCGGGTTTGCTCTCGGCAACTGCTTCAATCGGCGGCACGGCCACGCGGCGGCGGCGGCGGGTTTCCACTTGTACGCCAGCCACAGTGCTGCGCTCGGTGCGGGTACGGCTCACGCTGATGGATACGGTGCCGCTGTCGTTCTGTTTGCGCAGGTGGGTCAGTAGAGCTTGTTTGTCTGCCGGGCTGATGCTGTCGGCACCGCTGCTTTTTTCCACGCCGGCGGCTTTGAGCTGCTCCAAGAGCGTGGGCACGGATTTTTTCAGTTCGGCGGCAAATTGTTGTACGGTATTACTCATAAGTTTCCGGCCTCCTTATTCCTGTGTTTCGGCAAACCAATGTTCGCGGGCGGCCAAAATAACGGTTTTGGCTTCTTCTTCGCTCACACCGGTGATTTCGATCAATTCGTCGGTGGAAAGCTCAGCCAAGCTGTCGCGGGTGGTGATGCCAGCTTGCGCCAAATCGCGCAGCATGTCTTGGTCAATGCCGTTGAGGGTTTTCAGCTCTTCTTCCACTTCGTCCAGTTTTTCTTCCGACATGATGGCCAGAGTAAGGATGGCGTCGCGAGCACGGTTGCGCAGCGTTTCTACGGTGGCTTCGTCGAAGCCGATTTCCACCAGTTCGGCAGCAGGCACATAGGCCACTTCTTCCAGAGCGGCGAAGCCTTCTTCAATCAGCAGATCAGCTGTTTGCTCGTCCACGTTCAGATGCTGCATAAACAGGCTGCGAATCTGCGCATCTTCGGCTTCGTGACGCTCTTCAGCTTCCTGTACGGTCATGATGTTAAGCTGCCAGCCGGTGAGGTCGGCGGCGAGGCGTACGTTTTGGCCACCGCGGCCGATGGCAGGCGCGAGCTGGTCTTCGGCCACGATAACATCTACCGAATGGTTGTCTTCGTCAATCAGAATGCGGCTGACTTCGGCGGGGGAGAGCGCGTTAATCACAAACTGGGCAGTTTCGGGCGACCATAGCACCACGTCCACCCGTTCGCCGGCCAATTCGTTGGATACGGCATTCACGCGCGAGCCGCGCACGCCGATGCAGGTGCCTTGCGGATCAATACGTGCATCATTGGATTTAACGGCGATTTTGGCGCGTTGGCCGGGATCACGGGCGGCTTCTTTGATTTCCAGCAGGCCGTCTTCGATTTCCGGCACTTCTTGTTCAAACAGTTTCACCAAAAATTCGCGTGAGGTGCGGCTGAGGATAACTTGTTTGCGGCCGCTGTTGCCTTGTTCGTCCACGCGCAGGAAGAGGGCGCGGATGCGGTCGCCGCTGCGGAAGTTTTCGCGCGGGATGCATTGGTCGCGTGGAATCAGCGCGTCCAAACGGCCTATTTCCACGATGATGCCGTGGCGTTCCACACGTTTTACCGTGCCCATTACCACGTCTTCGCGGCGGGCGAGGAATTCTTGCAGAATCTGCTCGCGCTCGGCATCGCGGATGCGCTGTAAAATGATTTGCTTGGCAGTTTGTGCGGCTTGACGGCCGAAGGCCACGTTTTCCAGCTCTTCTTCGTAATACTCGCCGATTTGCAGTGGGGAATCGGGGAATTCTTCTTGGATTTCCTCGATGGTTTTTTGCGTGTCGGGATAGGTGTAGTCTTCATCCGCCACGATTAACCAGCGGCGGAAGGTGTGGTATTCACCGGTGTTACGGTCGATGCTCACGCGCACGTCCATGTGTTCGCGGTCGGCCTTTTTCTTGGCGGCCACCGACAGGGCGAACTCCAATGCTTCGAATACCACTTCGGATTCAACGTTTTTTTCGCTGGCCAGGGCTTCGGCCAGTTGCAACATTTCGCGGCTCATGGGAATGAACTCTCCATTAATTGATAAATAGGCAAATTAGAATTCGGGCTTCAGGTGCGCCCGGTCGATATTGGATAATTCGATGGCAGCAGTTTTGCCATCGAAGGCGATAGTCAGCACATCGTTTTCAAAGTTTTCGATGTGGCCGATGAAGTTTTTCTGACCCTCCACCGGCAAACGGGTTTTCAGCTTGACGAGGCTACCTGAAAAACGGATGAAGTCGGCTGCCTTTTTTAGCGGTCGGTCGAGGCCGGGGCTGGAAATTTCCAGCCGTTTATAGTCCACATCTTCCACCATGAAGAGGCGGCTCAAGTGGTTGCTGACGGTGGCGCAGTCTTCCACGGTAATGCCTTCGGGCTTGTCGATAAACACGCGCAAATCGCCTTGCGCGGTGAGCTCGAAATCCACCAATTCATAGCCCAGGCCGGGCAGGGTTTTTTCTAAAACGGCTTGAATATCCATGATTCCCTAGTTGAAAAAACAAAAAAATGGCCTCGGGGCCATTTCTCATTTATCTCGTATAAATAACTGAAAAACGGCGCGATTCTAAACCATATTCGGCGATTTGGCAAATCTGTTTGCGCCTGGTGTGCAGGGTGACGGGCGGGCTGTGAGAATCGCGCAACAATGCTGGATTGGAACGAAGGGGAAGATTGGATTTTGGTTTTAAACTTCGTTGAGGCTTATGTTTTGGCTCAAGTAGTTCGGAAACTTTATTTTTACTTAGATTGCGATTGATACTTTCAGGTAGCCTGTGTTACCACGCGATGTAAAACATTGCCTTAGCTAGAAACACAATCAGCAGCATCTGCACCAGCACGGCGCGATGGATGTATTTGGAAAAGGCCACGGTCATGGTGTGGCGGCGCATACGGGTAACAGCGGCCAGAAAGTGGCAGAGGATGCTGAAAGCCAGCAGCAGCTTGATGGAGAGCTGGATAAAGAAAGAATTGGCAAACGGATTGTGGAGAATTTGCAGGTAGCGGTGCATCATCACCAGGCCGGAAAGAAACAGCAACCCAACTACCCAGGGCATGACTTTCACCGCCCGAGCGGAAAGTGCCCGTTCGGCTTCGCGCCGAGCCTCACGGCTGACTTTTTTGGTGTGCAGCACCGATAAAACCAGCGACTCAAACAACACCCCGCCCACGAAGGTAATGGCACAGAATAAGTGAATGATGTGTGCAACGGAGTAAACAGACATTTACCTGCCTTTTGATGCAATCACAGAAAAATGCGATACTCTCACAGGCAGGTAGGGCGGTCAAATCCGCCATGCCTCTCTGATACTGACAGAAAGGGTATATATCATGAGAAAATCTACTATTACTTCTATTTTCACTGTTATGCTGCTTACTGCCTCTCTGAGCGCTTGTACCGGCATGACCACCAAACAGCGCAATATTGCTGTGGGTGCCGCAGTGGGCGGTGTGGCCGGTAATGTGATTGGCGGTGATACCGGCTCAACCTTGGGTGGTGCTGCCCTGGGTGGTCTAGTAGGCAGCCAGGTTCAGTAAGTCCTAAACCCTTACTAATGATGCGGGCGGAAGTGTGAAAGCACTTCCGCCCGCAGTTGTTTTGACGTAGTGGATTAAAATGAAGAATGCTACTGCGTTGGCTCGCCTTGCTGTACTACTTGTACTATTTGCGGCTCGCCGCCTTGTCCCATTCTTATTTGAATCCACTATATTTTATGGATTGGCACAGTTTCGATATTCAGTTATTCCGATTAGGCCGCGGTAGGGTAAATCAGGCAGCATCGGTTTTATCGAAACGGTTAGAAATAATGTGTACCGCAGCCGGCCGGTAAGCCGGGTTCTGTCGTTGGACAGTCATTCCTCTAGGCCGATTGTTACCAAGCGGCTCAAGCAACCTACCCGAATGCTCGGCGAGCAGCGTCGTTGCATTCTGTTTGGTCTTGCTGCGGATGGGGTTTAGCCTGCTACGGACTGTTACCAGCCGCACGGTGCGCTCTTACCGCACCATTTCACCCTTACCTGTGCCGTGTTGCCACAGCCATCGGCGGTTATGCTTTCTGTTCCACTTTCCGTCGCCTCGCGGCGCCCGGCCGTTAGCCGGCATCCTGCTCTGTGCAGCCCGGACTTTCCTCCCCACCCAAAGGCGCGGCGACTGTCTGGCCTGCTGCGATACGGGCGGGATTATAACGGATTGGGTGGGAAAGGCTACCTGAAAATGGTGATGTCAGAAAGAAAACTTGGTCTTGCTCGCATAGTTCACCAATTGCTTAGATTACCTTGTAAGGGCTGCTCAATTGGTAGGCTACCTGAAAAGATCAGATAAAAGATCACATGCTTACTCGGCCAAGTCGTCGATGCTGTTGGCTACTTGTTCCAGTTCGCCGCCGTCGCTCGACCAGAGGAAGACGGCTTCGCCGAGCTGTTGCGGGGATTCGGGCAATAGGAGCAGGAAGTCGCCGCATTGATTGTCGCCAATCAGCACGGCTTGGGTGGGGAAACCATGCCAGCTTTCCCGGGCAGAGGCGGTTTCTTTGGCAATGTGATTGCAGGTTCGGCGCAGGCGTTTTTTATCGGAGGTGTCGAATACGGGCAGGAGGGTGAAGCTGCTGTCTTCGTTGTCGGGTTCGAGCAGGATTTCGCCGCCGTTTTCGGCTGAGAGCCTGGCTTTGAAGCGGGGAGGGAGCTGGATGCCGAGGGCTTGTTCGGCGGCTTGGATATATTTGGGCTCTACGGGGAAAGGCATGTGTTTGTTCCGATGTGGTGGATGGAATGTTGAGCCGGATTGGGCATAAACGCCACACTACTTTTCAGGTAGCCATCATCTGTGGTGAGGCTACCTGAAAATCAGTCGGGCTGCCGGATTTGGTAGCCTGAATTATCCTATGTTTCGGCAGAATTGATGTTTCAGGTAGCCTCAAGCGGGATAAAAGCTACCTGAAACTGCTCAACGCTATTTGCGCCAATAGGCGGGGGTGAAGAGCATGAACACGGTGAAGATTTCCAGGCGGCCGAGCAGCATGACGGCGGCGCACAGCCATTTTTGCACGGCGGCTAGTTCGGCGTAGCTGCCGGCGGGGCCGACGCTGCCGAGACCGGGGCCGGCGTTGGTGATGCAGGCGGTGGCGGCGGTGAGGGCGGTAACAAAATCGAGGCCGGTGGCCATGAGGGCGAAAGTGGCGAAGATGATGGTGAGGAAGTAAACGGCGGTGAATACGAGCACGGTCATGGCGGTGCGCTCGGCGATGTGCATGCCGTTGATTTTTACGGTGTGCACGGCGTTGGGGTGCAGCAGCAGCATCATTTCGCGCAGGCTGAATTTAAACAATACGATGGCACGGATGGTTTTGAGCCCGCCGCCGGCGCTGCCGGCGTTGGAGAGGATATTGGCGAGGAAAAACATCCAGAGGGACACGGGCAGCGGCCAGGCGGCGAAGTCGGTGTTGGCGTAGCCGTTGGCCAGGCCGATGGAGATGAAGTTGAAACCGACGAAGCGCAGGGATTGCGACCAGTCGGGGTAGAAATCTTTGTGCCACAGGTAGAGGGCGCACACGATGATGCTGGTAATCAGGGCGGTAATCATCACGCTTACTTCGGTGTCGCGGCGGTAGACGTTGAGGCTGCGTTGGCGGAAGGCGTAGTAGTGGTTGGTGAAGTTGATGGCGGCGATGACGCTGCCGACAGACAAAATCATTTCGATGGGCACGGAATCGAAATAGGCGATGTTTTGATCGTGGGTAGAGAAACCGCCCAGGCCGAGGCAGGACATGGCGTGGCATACGGCATCAAGCCAGCTCATGCCGGCCAGGCGCAGGGCGAGGCAGGTGATGAGGGTGAAGAAAACGTAAATCAGCCAAAGGTTTTTGGCGGTTTGGGAAATGCGGGGGGCGAGCTTGCTGTCTTTGTGGATGCCGGGGATTTCGGCTTTGAAAAGCTGGGTGCCGCCCACACCGATCATGGGTAGGATGGCTACAGCCAAAACGATGATGCCCATGCCGCCCACCCAGTTGAGCAGGTGGCGCCAGAAATTGAGCGAGGGGGGGAAGCTGTCGAGGTTGGTGAAAACGGTGGCGCCGGCGGTGGTGAGGCCGGAGATGGCTTCGAAGAAGGCGTCGGTGTAGCTGATGCCGGGCAGATACCAATAAAACGGCAGGGAGGCGACCACGGCAAAACCCAACCACAGTAGGAAAACGAGGGTGAAGCCGTCGCGGGTGCGCAGCTCGCGCTGATGGCTGCGGGTGGTGAGCCAGATGATGCCGGAGGCGCAGATGGTGGCGGCAGCGGTGTCGGCAAACACCCAGAAGGCGGCGTCTTGGTAGAGATACGACACGAACGTGGGCGCCAAGAGCAGCAGCGAAAACACGAAACCGAGGCGGGAGAGGACGTGGGCGATGGGGGCGAGTTTGTAATACATGGTGGTGTGGTTTCAGGTAGCCTGTGCGGCAGGTATTGTACCTGTTTTAACGGGATAGCATAGAGGCGGCTGAAGCTACCTGAAAAATAGCAGGCGGGGTGCTTTAGTTTATCCTACGGTTTGTTTTTATTCATATTCACGATAAAACGGTAAAGGCTACCTGAAAGCGGATACGGCGGTTTCAGGTAGCCTGCGGCATGGGCCAACGGGCGCGGCTTAAGCGCGTTTCGGATCGTTGGGGCGCAGTTCGGCCGCCAGTTTGTCCAAAATACCGTTGACGAATTTGTGGCCGTCGATGCCGCCGAAGGTTTTGGTGACTTCAATCGCTTCGTTGATGATCACGGGGTAGGGCGTTTCCGGCATATCACGCAGCTCGAAGGCAGCGGCCAGCAGCACGGCGCATTCGATGGGGCTGAGGTCTTTTTCGTCGCGGTCGAGCAGCGGGCGGATAATCTGCATCAGCTCTCGGCGTTTGGCCTGCACGCCGAAGAAAATGGCGGTGAAGAGCTCGTTGTCGGCCTTGGCGAAGTATTCGTTTTCGCGGATGTTTTTGGCTACTTCGGCATCGGGCAGCTGGTTGAGCGCGGCCTGATACAGCGCCTGCACGGCAAATTCGCGTGCGCGGCGGCGCGGGGTGCGGTTTTTCGGTTTCATTACTCGGCTTTCTGAAATCAAGGGCTACACGATGGCATTGGGCAGGCTGTTGCCGGCCGGATTGAGGCGGCGCAGCAGGTTGGCGCATTCCACCGCCACCACAGCGGCTTCGGCGGCTTTGCTTTGGATGCGCGCGTGGGCTTGTTCGTCGTTTTCGGTGGTGAGGACGGCATTGGCGATGGGGATGTTGAAATCCAGCCCCACGCGGCTGATGCCGGCGGCGGACTCGTTCGACACCAATTCGAAATGGTAGGTTTCGCCGCGAATTACCGCACCCAAGGCCACCAGCGCATCAAAGCTGTGCGACTGCGCCATATTTTGCAGCGCCAGCGGCACTTCCAGCGCGCCGGGCACGGTGGCTACGGTGATGTTGCCGTCGGGTACGCCCAGTTCCACCAGTTTTTCAGTGCACACTTCAAGCATGGCGCTGCCGATTTCGTTGGAAAAACGGGCTTGTACGATGCCGATATTCAGGCCTGCGCCGTCGTGGTTGGGGGGGATGATGGTCATGTCCGCTGCTCCGTTGTAGTGAAATAAGCAAAAGCGGCATGCGCCGCAAAGAAAGCGGATTTTACACCAAAGCGCACGTTTTGGGGCTGTGAAGGAAGATGGCTTGCGTTACAATGGCGGCGTTTTGCTCCACTTTTCAGGTAGCCTCCCATGCCAACCATCACCCTTATCGCCGCTGTGGCGGACAATCGCTGCATCGGCAGCGGCAACGCCATGCCCTGGCATATTGCCGAAGATTTCGCCTTTTTCAAACGCTACACCTTGGGCAAACCCGTGGTGATGGGGCGCAAAACTTGGGATTCGCTGCCGAAAAACCCCTTGCCCGGCCGCCGCAATATCGTGATTACCCGCCAGCCGCTCTGGCAGGCCGAAGGCGTGGAACGTGCCGACAGCTTAGATGCCGCGCTGGCCGTGCTGGCCGACGTGCCCGAAATCATCATCATGGGTGGCGCACAGATTTACGCCCAAGCCCTGCCGCTGGCTACCGATTTGCGCCTCACCGAAGTGCGCTTGGATATTGACGGCGACGCCTTCTTCCCCGCCTTTGACCCCGCCGAATGGCAGGAGGTTGAACGCAGCAGCCATACCGCTGCCGCCAACGGCATCCGCTTCGATTTCGTGCACTACCGCCGCGCCCGGCAGGCTAGCTGAAAGATCGAGGCTACCTGAAAAATGCTGCACCGCCTGATCGAGCGCCATTGGCAAACGCCCAACCCGCTGCTCACGCCGATTTTATGGCCGCTGGCGCGGCTGTTCGGCCTGTTGGCGGCGCGGCGGCGTGAAGGCTACCTGAAAGGTCAGCGGCACAGCGAAAAGCTGCCTGTGCCGGTGGTGGTAGTGGGCAATGTGCAGGCTGGCGGCAGCGGCAAAACCCCCGTGGTGCAGGCCTTGGTGCGTGCCTTGCAGGAGCGCGGCATCCGCCCCGGCATCATCAGCCGTGGCTATGGCCGCAGCGGGCAGGGTGTGCATGTGTTAAACAACCAAAGCACTGCCGCGCAGGCCGGCGACGAACCGCTGCTGCTGCATCGCAGCACCGGCGCTCCTGCCGCTGTGGGCAGCCGCCGTGCCGAAGCGGGCAGGGCGCTTTTGGCCGAGCATCCCGAAGTGCAAATCATCGTTGCCGACGACGGCCTGCAACACTACGCTCTGCAACGCGATTTCGAGCTGGCCGTGTTCCCCGCCGCCGATGTGGGGCGGCCGCTGGATTTGCTGCCCAACGGCAATTTGCGCGAGCCTTTGCAGCGCCTGGAAAGCGTAAACGCCGTGCTGCTCGCCAACAGCACGCCCGACAGACCCGAGCCGGATTGGGCGCTGCCGGATAACGTGTTGCTTTGCCGCAGCCGCCTGCAATGCGGGCAGATTTACCGTCTGCACCGCCCGCACGAACCCTTGCCTGAAGGCTACCTGAAACAGCGCAGCGTTATCGCCGCCGCCGCCATCGCCAAGCCCGAACGTTTCTTTGCCGAACTGGCGAGGCTGGGCATCGAAACCGAACGGCAAATGGCCCTGCCCGACCACGCTGCTTGGCAGATTGCCGATTTGCCCGCAGCCGACTGCTACATCGTCACTGAAAAAGACGCAGTGAAGCTCGCCGCCGACACCGCGCAGGAAGTATGGGTATTGCCCGTGCGCGCCGAACTGCCGGAAGCCTTAGTGCAGGCCGTAATCCGCCGCTGCCTGCCGGATAGGGAACAGGCTACCTGAAAACGGAAAGGCTACCTGAAAACAGCGGCACGGCGGGCCGCGCGGAAAAGTTTCGGGCAGCCTCACAGCGCAAGCAGTTTTGCCAACAGGCGTTCGCGCCCGATACCCGCCGCGCCGACCCAACCAACCGGAGACACCAAACCATGGACAAAAAATACCTCGACCTCCTCGTTTGCCCGCTCACCAAAGGCACGCTCGAATACCATGCCGGCCGCCAAGAGTTGTGGAGCCGCCAAGCCAAGCTGGCCTTTCCCATCCGCGACGGCATTCCCATCATGCTGGAAAACGAAGCCCGCCCCCTCACAGAAGAAGAGCTGCACGCATGAGCACCCCGTTTACCGTCATCATCCCCGCCCGCCTGGCTTCCAGCAGGCTACCTGAAAAAGCTTTGGTCGATATTGCCGGCAAACCCATGGTGGTGCGCGTGGCCGAGCGCGCCAAGCTGAGCGAAGCGCAGCGCATCGTCGTGGCCACCGACCACACCGCCATTGCCGCCGCCTGCTCCGAATACGGCATTGAAGCCGTGCTCACCGGCAAACAGCACACCAGCGGCACCGCCCGCCTGGCCGAAGCCGCGCTGCTGCTCGGCATGGCCGATAGCGATATTGCCGTGAACGTGCAGGGCGACGAGCCGCTGATTGATCCCGCCCTCATCAACCGCACCGCCGAATTGCTCGGCAGCAGCAGCGCCCAAATGGCCACCGCCGCCCACCCGATTGCCGACGTGGCCGAATTTCTCAACCCCAACTGCGTGAAAGTGGTGCTCGATCAGCGGCGCAACGCCCTTTATTTCAGCCGTGCCCCCATTGCCTGGCCGCGCGATGCCTTCGCCGAAACGCAAGCCGTGCTGCCCGAAGGCTTTGCCCCGCTGCGCCATATCGGCCTGTATGCCTACCGCGTGGGCTTTTTGCACCAATACGTCGGCCTGCCGCCCTCGCCGCTGGAGAGCATCGAATCGCTCGAGCAGCTGCGCGTGTTGTGGCACGGCGGCAAAATCGCCGTAACCGTGTGCGACAACGCCCCCGCCGCCGGGGTGGACACCGCCGAAGATTTGCAGCGCGTGCGCGATTGGTTTGCCCGACATCCCGAAGAGGCTAGCTGAAATACCATTTTCCAGTGTCGCTACAGTATTGCATCTCCTAATGCATTGCTTCGCCAATAGTTTCAGGTAGCCTTCTCATGCCAAGCAGGCTACCTGAAATCAAAATCTGCCTAACAAAGAAACGAATATGACCACACCCGACAACACCGTCCGCCTTTCCAAACGCATGGCCGAGCTCGGCCTCTGTTCGCGCCGCGAAGCCGATGCCTATATCGAGCGCGGCTGGGTGAGTGTGAACGGCGAGAAAGCCGTGCTCGGCCAAAAGGTGGGCGAGGGCGACCGCATCGAGCTGCACCGCGCCGCGCACGAAGAACAGGCCGGGCGGGTGACCATCCTGCTGCACAAGCCCGTGGGTTTCGTGAGCGGGCAGGCCGAAAAAGGCTACCGCAGCGCCGCTGAGTTGATTACTGAGGCCAACCATTGGCCGGAAGACCGCAGCCCGCAAAAGTTTAAAGCGGCACACCGCCACGGTCTCGCCCCCGCCGGCCGGCTGGATATCGATTCGGTCGGGCTACTAGTGCTCACGCAAGACGGACGCGTGGCCAAAAGCCTGATCGGCGAAAACAGCGGTGTGGAAAAAGAATATCTGGTGCGCGTGAAGGGCAAACTTTCCGAAGAAGGTCTGCGCCTGCTGAACCACGGCTTGAAACTGGACGGCGAAGCGTTGCGGCCGGCCAAGGTGTCGTGGCAAAACCAAGACCAGCTGCGCTTTGTGCTGAAACAGGGCAAAAAACGCCAAATCCGCCGTATGTGTGAGCTGGTCGGGTTGCGTGTGGTGGGGCTCAAGCGCATCCGCATCGGCAAGGTGAAACTCGGCGCGCTGCCGCCGGGGCAGTGGCGCTATCTAGCGCCGCACGAGCGGTTTTGATTGAAGATAATTGAATAAGGCTACCTGAAAAGCGTGTGTGGTTTACGCTATGTTTCAGGTAGCCTTTTGTTGTGGCCGGGCTGATTCATCAGTTTTTGGCTAATTCAAAATATTTCTGCATCACCAGCAGGCTGGTGATCAGTTCTTGCCTGCTATTGAAGAAGGGCTGCATATAGGCGTTGGCGTTGCGGATGATGCGTTCGGCGGCATCGGGGTGTTGCTGGTAGAAGGCGAGTTTTTCTTCGAAATCGCTGTAGTCGGGCTGGAGGTGGACGTAGTGGACTTCAGGCCGCAGCAGGCCTTCCAGCAGCCAGGTTTCGTAGACGGGGGTGGTCATGAAACAGAGGGATCGGGAGGCAAGTATCCATTTGAGGTTGGTGGCGACGTCGTTGCCTTCGATGCTGAGGATGTATTTGTATTGCAGCTGTTGGCCTACGCTCATGAAGCTGCGGTGGTAGGGCTGGCCGATGGATTGTTTGTGTACGCAGCCGACGTCGCACTGGGGATGGTCGTGGTATTGTTGCAAGAAGCGCAGGCGCTGCTCTTGGAAGGCGGCGCCGCGCCAGACGAGTTGGTTGCGTTTGGCGGCAAAGGGGGTGCGGTCGGGGTAGATGTAGAAGTGGCGCACGCTGTCGAGCTTGAGCAAAACGGAGTGTTGGTTGTCGCTCCGGATGGGGCGGCTTTTCACGAAAGCGGGCTGGGCGGGAATGTGGGTGACGTCGCCGAATTCGTAGGCGAAGCGGGCTTCTGCCGGGAAGTAGCGTAGCAGGGCGGCGAGGTCGTAGTAGTAGGCGGAGGTGTGGCTGCCGCGTTTGAAGTTGCCGGCTTGGCCTACCGGGGTTAGGCTACCTGAAAGGGTAAACGGCTGGTTCTGCCGGTTGCAGTAGTCCACGCGCTGCCGGATTTGCTGCTGGGTTTCGCTCGGGAGGCGGGCAAACTCGGCTAATACGGGCTCGATGGATTTGGCGAGCAGGCGGTGCGGCAACAGGCCGAAGGGGCTGTGGCGGGTGTAGTAGGCGAGTTTGTGCAGGCGGCGGTGGTAAATGCCGAGGTCGATGGGCATGGCGGTTTAGCGGGGCTGCATCAGTTGTTTGGCTTCCTGGCGTTTGAGCTTCCAGCCGTGGGAGCAAATGGGGCAGGTGAGGTAGTATTTTGATTCCATGCGGAACAGGGGGATGAAGAAGAAGGTAAATTTGGTGTAGGCATTGGTGATGTGTAGATTAACGCGGTTGTTGCAGTGGCCGCAGATGCAGCTCTCGCCGCTTTCGCCAAGGTCGTCGAAATAACCTTTGCTGCCCCAGATGAAGATCATGTTATTTTCCCTTTATACATAGATGGTTATATGTGAAATCTAGGCCGGCACGTTGCGGCCGGCCCGGCTGGTTTGCTTATACGATTTCGGCTTTGGTGATGACTACGGGTTCAACCGGCACGTCGTCGTGGTAGCCGTGGCGTTTGGTGGACACGCCTTCGATGGCGTCAACGACATCTTGGCCTTCTACCACTTTGCCGAATACGGCGTAGCCCCAGCCGTGCAGGCTTGGGGAGGTGTGGTTGAGGAAGTCGTTGTCTTTGGTGTTGATGAAGAATTGGGAGGAGGCGCTGTGCGGGGCTTGGGTGCGCGCCATGGCGAGGGTGTATTTGTTGTTTTTCAGACCGTTTTGGGCTTCGTTCTTAATCGGGGCGCGGGAGGGTTTTTCCTGCATGTTTTCGTCCATGCCGCCGCCTTGAATCATGAAGCCTTTGATCACGCGGTGGAAAATAAGGCCGTCGTAGAAGCCGTCTTTCACGTATTGTTCGAAGTTGGCGGCAGTTTCGGGGGCTTTTTCGTGGTCGAGCTCGATGCCGATGGTGCCGAAGTTGGTGTGGAGTTTGATCATGTTTATTGTCCTGTAATTAGGTTGGAGAAAAGGGACGAGGCTACCTGAAAAACGGTTTGGGGTTTCAGGTAGCCTTTTATGCGGAGTTATTGCTTAACGGCTTCGATTTGGATGTTCAGCTTCACTTGATTGCTGATCACACCTTGCAGGAAGTTCATGCCAAACTTGCTGCGGTCGATGGTGGTGCTGAAATCGCCGCCACACACTTGGGCGTTGAAGCGCTGGCTGTGGTAGCAGTTGAAGCGGTCGGCATTGAGGCGTACGGGGTGGGTTTGGCCGAGCAGGGTAAGGCGGCCGTCCACGCTGGCGAGTTTGCCGTTGCGGAAGTTGAAGCGGGTGGATTCAAAGCGCATGCTGGGATATTGGGCGGCGTTGAATAGGTCGGCAGAGGCGAGGTGGTGGTCGAACTGTTCGTTGCCGCTGCGCAAGTTGGCCACAGGGATGTCGATTTTCACGCTGCCAGTTTTGGCCTGTGGGTTGTATTCCACCGTGCCGCTGAGGTTGTAGAAGCCGCCGGTGTTGGTGCTGGTGTTGAAGTGGTCGATAGCAAAACGGGCGTTGGCATGGTGGCTGTCGATTTTATAGGTGTCGGCCTGGGCGCTGCCGAAGGCGGCGGCAAGAATAGCAAGGGCAAGGGTTTTTTTCATACGATCACACTCCTAATACGTTGGGGTTATTGCGAAAGAACCCGCACTTGGCGGATAACGACTGGCGTGCGCGGCACGTCTTGATACATATCCACGGTACCGGTAGGAATGCCGGCGATTTTGTCCACCACTTCCTGCCCGGCGGTTACTTTGCCGAACACAGCATAGCCGTAGCCGCGCGCGGTGGGGGCGGTGTGGTTGAGGAATTCGTTGTCTTTCAGGTTGATGAAGAACTGGCTGGTGGCGGAGTGCGGCTGGGCGGTACGCGCCATGGCGATGGTATAGCGGTTGTTTTTCAGGCCGTTGGCGGCTTCGTTATCGAGAGCGCGACGGATGGGGGCTTTTTCGGCCATTTGGGCGGTGAGGCCGCCGCCTTGAATCATGAAGCCGGGAATCACACGGTGGAAAATAGTACCGTTGTAAAAGCCGCTACGGGCGTAGGCGAGGAAGTTTTCCACGGTTTTCGGTGCACGGGTTTCATCCAGAGAAAGCTCAATATTGCCTTGGCTGGTTTCAAGCAACACGCGGGTTTCGGCATGGGCGGCGAGGGCGGAGCAGCCGAGTGCGGCGGCCAGGATGAGTGTGCGGAACGGTTTGTTCATGATATTGGTTAAGATGTGGAAATGAATAATGGCGTTAGGGTAAAGGCTACCTGAAAATTTTGCAAGCACGGCTAAAGCACTTCTGCCTGCTGCGTCAGCAGGCGTTGCGGTATTGCTCATGCTGTTTGCAACTCCTCGCCCGGCAAGAAGTAAAGAACGGCTTCCGCTGCCATAGATGCCGGCTATGGTGAGAAGGGTTGTTTTAAATACAGAAAGCATTGATTGTGTTAAAATCGCCCGCTTTTTATATTCTAATTTTCCGCAAAGGCGCACCCATGATTTCCACTTCCGGCATCACCATGCAGTTCGGCGCGAAGCCGCTGTTTGAAAACGTCTCCGTCAAATTCGGCGAAGGCAACCGCTATGGCCTTATCGGCGCGAACGGCTCGGGCAAATCCACCTTCATGAAGATTTTGGGCGGCGATTTGGAGCAGACCAGCGGCGAAGTGGCGATTGAACACGGCGTGCGCTTGGGCAAACTGCGCCAAGACCAGTTTGCCTACGAAGACATGCGCGTGCTGGACGTGGTGATGATGGGGCACACCGAAATGTGGGCGGCGATGACCGAACGCGACGCGATTTACGCCAACCCGGAAGCCACCGAAGAAGACTATATGCACGCGGCAGAACTGGAAGCCAAGTTTGCCGAATACGACGGCTACACCGCCGAAGCGCGCGCCGCCGAATTATTGAGCGGCGTGGGCATTGCCGAAGAGCTGCACAACGCTACCATGGCGGAAGTTGCGCCCGGCTTCAAGCTACGCGTGCTGCTGGCGCAAGCCCTGTTTTCCAAACCCGACGTGCTGCTCTTGGACGAGCCGACCAACAACTTGGACATCAACACCATCCGCTGGCTGGAAGGCGTGTTGAACCAATACGACAGCACCATGATTATTATCAGCCACGACCGCCACTTCCTGAACGAAGTCTGCACCCACATGGCGGATTTGGACTACAACACCATCACCGTTTACCCCGGCAATTACGACGACTACATGCTGGCCAGCGCCCAATCCCGCGAACGCGCGCTGAAAGACAACGCCAAGGCAAAAGAGAAACTGCAAGAGCTGCAAGAGTTCGTCGCCCGTTTCTCTGCCAATAAATCCAAAGCCCGACAAGCCACCAGCCGCTTGAAGCAGGCCGACAAAATCAAAGCCGAAATGGTGGAAGTGAAACCGTCCACCCGCCAAAACCCGTATATCCGCTTTGAAACCGACGAGAAAAACAAGCTGCACCGCCAAGCCGTGGAAGTGGAAAACCTGGCCAAATCGTTCGACAAAACCCTGTTTGAAAAACTGTCTTATATCTTGGAAGCCGGACAACGCCTCGCCATCATCGGCCCCAACGGCGCGGGTAAATCCACCCTGCTGAAACTGCTGGCCGGCGCGTTCGACGAAAAACTCTCCGACATCAAACCCGATGCAGGCTGCATCAAATGGGCAGAAAAAGCCACCATCGGTTACTACCCGCAAGACCACGAAAACGACTTCGACGTGGACATGGACCTGACTGAATGGATGCGCCAATGGGGGCAGGAAGGCGACGACGAACAAGTGATTCGCGGCACGCTCGGCCGCCTGCTGTTCGGCAGCAACGACGTGGTGAAAAAAGTGAAAGTGCTCTCCGGCGGTGAAAAAGGCCGCATGCTCTACGGCAAACTGCTGCTGCTGCGCCCCAACGTGTTGATTATGGACGAACCGACCAACCACATGGACATGGAAAGCATCGAGTCGCTGAACATGGCGCTGGAAAAATACAAAGGCACGCTGATTTTCGTGTCGCACGACCGGCAGTTTGTGTCTTCTCTCGCCACGCAGATTATCGAGCTGGATGGCAAAGGCGGATATGAATATTATCTAGGCGATTACGAGAGCTATCTGGCGAAAAAAGGGATTGAGTAAGACATGTGCAGGCTGCCTGAAAAAAGCAGTGCAGTAAAGTTTCTGTGAAGCTGAAATTTTTAGGTAGCCTTAAAATCTAGTTTTTATTCCTATTTCTAACAAGATAAATCACTAACTAGAAGGAAAATTAAATGGGACAGAAAAGGTCTAATTTTGATCACTTAAATCTTGGTAATTCCATTTTCACAGGATTTAATGATAAAGAAGGTTTGATGATCTGTGGCTGTGAATGGGGGTTCAGTAAGAAAGATCAAAGAGATTGGGAAAATGGTACATATGAAAAAGCACAAGATGTCATACATACATTTACCGATAAAACCCCTGTATTCGGCGAAAGAGCAAACACATGGCCTTATGATAATAACATTAAAAAATGGTTTAGGTTGTGGGGTTTCCCGCTTGACTGCAAAGGATTGGGCGGTGCATTTGAGAAATCCATGATCCAAACCAATTGGGCAAATACTGATGGCCATAATATGGGAGGTTCACAAAAAACTAGACAAAAACTCCTTGATATAGAACAGGTAGATAATTTCATCAGCCATATTGAAGCGTTACGACCTAGACTGATTTTATTTTTTGGTAGAGACTTAATTGATTGTCTGCAAGATAGAACGGTGTTACCTCGATTTGAACAAATTATGGGACAATGTATCCAGCCGTTGCAATGTGTGCAAAAGCCGTCACAGTACAGAAGATTCAAAGTATTCTTTCAGGAGTTTGAACATTGTAAGATTGTTTGCCTGCCGCACGCCAGTGGTGCGCAAGGTTTGGCTGATGACTATATTGCATCATTCAAACCAGAAATGGCGAAAATCTTGAACAGTTATAAAGTTCAACGAAATTTTTGAGAAGATATAAAAAAGGCAACCTGAAAAATTTCAAGTAGCCTCAATAATCCAAATCAAATGGGACGGTTGTTCAAAACCGTCCCGCCATTTTTTGGCTGCCTGCCTGTTGTAACTGCCTTTGCCTTTCTTTTTGCGTTCCGTTTTGTGCCGGAACAGATTGGAGCGCACCAGCGCTTTGAGTGCGTTATCACGGATTTTGCCTTTATTGAGTTGATGTGCCATCGGGCTTTCCTTTTGTTTTGTATCTTGGATTGTTAAACCTATCTTTCTCATTTCAGCAAGTAGTTCTGGTGTAATTCGGCATCTCTACTCTGCTGCTCCCTGATTACACTGCCAATACCTAGCTAAAGGACAAATATCCATAAACGAAAGGGTTGCCCGAATATTTTCAGGCAACCCTTTATCAAACCGTTTTTTCAACAAGCCATCAATACCAGCCGCGCAGCTTCATCGCTTTTTCAACACGGCGGATACTCATCATGTAAGACGCGGTACGCAGGTCCACATCATACTCTTGCGCCAGATTCCAAATATCGCGGAACGCGCGGCGCAGGACGACGGTTTCTTTTTCCTGAACTTCGTCAAATTCCCAGTAATAGCCTTGCAGGTTTTGCACCCATTCGAAATAGGAAACGACTACGCCGCCGCAGTTCGCCAGAATATCGGGCACAACCAACACGCCGTTTTGACGTAGGATGGCATCGGCTTCGGGTGTAGTTGGCCCGTTTGCGCCTTCGACCACGATTTTGGCGCGGACTTTGCCCGCGTTTTCGGAAGTCAGTTGGTTTTCCAAAGCACATGGGGCAAGTACGTCCACATCCAGTGCTAAAAGCTCGGCATTGCTTATTTCCTTGCCGTAACCCGCTTTGTTGGTGATAAAGCCGTTGGTTTGATACTCTTTGAACAGGGCTTCCATATCCAAGCCGTTTTCATTGTAAATGGCGACATCAACAGTGGAAACGGCAACGATTTTTGCACCGGCTTTATGTGCGTAATAACCTGTGTGATAGCCCACATTGCCGAAGCCTTGAATAGCGTAGGTTGCGCCTTTAACGTCTTTGCCGAGTTTTTCCAAAGCTTGGACGGCGGCGAAATTCACGCCGTAACCCGTTGCTTCGGTACGCGCCAAAGAGCCGCCGAATTCGACCGGTTTGCCGGTGAACACGCCCGGCGCGGATTTTTTAACGATGTTTTCATAAGCATCGACCATCCACGACATGATTTTGCCGTTGGTGTTCACATCGGGGGCGGGAATATCGATTTTTTCGCCGATGAGAGGAGAAATGGCTTCGGCGTAAGCACGGGAAATGCGTTCCAACTCTGCTTCGGAATAATCACGCGGATCCAAGGTAATGCCACCTTTGCCGCCGCCGTAAGGAATGCCTGCGACACAGCATTTGATGGTCATCCAAATCGACAGAGCTTTGACTTCGTCAAAATTTACATTGGGATGGAAACGTACGCCGCCTTTGTAGGGGCCGACGGCGTTGTTGTGTTGCGAACGGTAGCCGGTGAAGGTTTTGACTGTGCCGTCATCGAGTTTGACGGGGAAGCTGACTTCCAAGGCACGTTGAGGGTTTTTCAGGATTTCATACACCGCAGGGTCAGCATTAAGCCGGTCGCAGGCGGTTTTCACCTGTTTGCGGGCGATTTCGAACGGATTCAGGGTTTCTTTTGCAGCAGATTGGGACATTTTTCCTCCTTCTCATGTTTGGTTGAGGTAAAAGGGCTTGCAGTTGTAACTATAACCAATTTCCAAACAAAATATAATAGAGTGTGGTCAATAATTGAAAAATATATTCATTTGTATAGGGTTTTATTTTCCCCAGTTTTTCAAAATTTGTTTTTGACGGCCGATGGGTATGTCGGAATGAGCGGATTTAATAGGGATGTTGATGGTGCGAATCAGCGGAAATTTCAAACAAGCTATTTTTTAATGGCTGTATTATGAAATGATAAATAGATAGTTGATAATGCTTAAAAACGGATGGTTCTCGGCGGTGGCAAGGCGGTGTGGCGATATCGGCACATTACAAAACATGGAGCGTTGGAGAAAACTGCCCGTACGGAATGGGAGGTGGGCAGGGAGGGCTGAGGCGGTTATCAGTGTAGCGATACAAATCAAAACGGGACGGTTGTTCAAAACCGTCCCGCCATTTTTTGGCTGCCTGCCTGTTGTAACTGCCTTTGCCTTTCTTTTTGCGTTCCGTTTTGTGCCGGAACAGATTGGAGCGCACCAGCGCTTTGAGTGCGTTATCACGGATTTTGCCTTTATTGAGTTGATGTGCCATCGGGCTTTCCTTTTGTTTTGTATTAAAACGGGCGCGGATTGTAGCCGGTGGCAATAATGCAGGCAAGTTGGATGTGGATGTGCTGTGTTTTTCAGGTAGCCTTTACATGGAACAGGCTACCTGAAAACTTAAATGTTTAAGTACTTTCTTGCTCCAGCACAAACCTAGCGCCTTGGTCTTGCGCCAAGAGTTCGGCGAGGGCAGGCAGGTTGGCGGCGAGTTGTTCGGCCAGCAGGTAGGGCGGGTTGATAACGAACATGCCGCTGCCGTGCATGCCGAAGCCGTCGCTGCGTGGGGCATGGGCATGCAGTTCGGCTTGCAGCCAATGGGTAGCGGGCAGTTTGTGCAGTTCGGCGGGCAGTTGGCGGCTTTCTTCGCGCGAAAGGCAGGGATACCACAGCAAATAGCAGCCGGTGGCGAAGCGGCGCAGGGCAGCCTGCAGGGTTTTGACTACTTGGCGGTAGTCTTGCTTTTGCTCGTAGGGCGGGTCGATAAGAACCAAAGCGCGGCGCGGCGGGGGCGGCAGGAGGGAAATCAGGCCTTGGTAGCCGTCGCTTTGTTTGGCGCTGATGCGGCGGTCGGCGCGGGTGTTTTCCTGCAGCAGGGCGAAGTCGGCGGGGTGCAGCTCAAACAGGCGCATTTTATCGCTGTCGCGCAGCAGGCTTTGGGCAAGGCGGGGCGAGCCGCAATAGAAATCGGGCGCGGGCAGGATGCTGTGCAGGTGTTGGCGGAATTGTTCCAGCTCAGCGGGCAGGGCGGGCGCTGCGAGCAGGCGGCTGATACCTTGTTGGTGTTCGCTGGTTTTTTGCGCGGCATCGTCTGCCAGCCGGTATAGGCCGGCGCCGCTATGGGTGTCGATATACCAATAAGGCTTGTCTTTGCGGTTGAAATAGCTGAGGGTGAGAAACAGGATGAAATGTTTGAGCATGTCGGCATGATTGCCGGCATGGAAGGCATGGCGGTAGCTGAGCATGGGGTGGCGCTGAGTTGGGAAAAGCGGCATTTTATAGCGGGTTGGTTGGCTTCCGCTACTTTGGCTAAATATTGCAGATAAAAAAAGGTGTGGCAGTTGGCCACACCTAAACACACACACATCAAGAGGAAAATGAATCCAATGTTGCAAGAAACAGGAGTATCTCTATTTCAACCAACCGGCTTTGCTTGCCAGCCGGGCACTAAATCCTTTCAACTTGGAGGGGATTATAAAGATAATGGCCGGGAGAAATATTGACCAAAATCAAATGAACGACAATTCATAGCCCGAAAGTTTGGCAATTTATGCGTAAAAGAGGCTCTGTTAGCAAATTATCGGTATGTTCCGGCTTTTCAGGTAGCCTCAAATAGCTTAAACGGGCTGCCACAGGGTATGCCGGCATGCTAAAATGCCTGTATATTAACAAGATGCCGTGCAACAGAACAGTTAGCGGGCAGGGGAATAGCCCTTGCCAACCGGCCTGAACTAGGGAGGGGCGGTATGCGGCCTAGCCGCAATAGCCGCTGAAAGAAAGATTTAAATACGGTTGGAACGAATGATTAAATTTGCACTCGGGCGCAAAGCCGTTAAGCTGGTGAAAACAAACCGGACGGAGCAGGATAATCTGCCTGATGCCGAAGCCTACTACCGCCGCGCCCAACAGCTGCTGGAAGCAGAGGGCACCCGCGAAAAAGCCGTGGTCGATATGCTCCAAGCCGCCGAAATGGGGCATCAGCAGGCGCAATACGAGCTGGGCGAATGGAACCGCCAAGGCCAAAATGTGCCGCAAAATTATGCTACCGCGCTCTATTGGCTGGAGCGTGCCGCTGCTTCAGGCTACCTGAAAGCCGCCTACAGCCTAGCTTTGATGCAGGCTAACGGCGAAGGTATGCAGCAAGATGTATTGGCCGCCAGTCAAGTGATGCAGCATCTGGCTGCGCAAAAATTCCCGCCAGCCATCGTGTGGTTGATGGAAAACGCGGCCGCCCACGGCCAGCACCAAAAAGCCTTCGCCTGGGCCTCCCACGCCGCCGCGCTGGGCGAACCGCAGGCGCAATACCATATGGCCTATGCCCTCCTGCATGGATTGGGCACCAAAACCGACGTGCGCCAAGGCATCAGCTGGCTCAAACGCGCCGCTGAGCAGGACTACGGCGATGCGCAATGGCAGCTCGCCCGCCTGTATGAAACCGGCCGCTTCGGTGGCATGGACAAAGCCAAAGCCCTGCATTGGTATGAGCGCGTGGCTGCCAAAGGAGTGGTGGCTGCCCAAAGCAAGGCTGGGCATATGCGGCTCAATGGTATCGGTTGTGCGGCTGATCCCAAAGCCGCCGTGCAATGGATTATTCAGGCGGCCAACGCCAACGATTCCGAAGCGCTGAACCTGCTGGCCAAACAACTACTCACCGGGCAGGGTATCCAACAAAACTTTGATGCCGCCGTGCGCTGCTTGGAGCAGGCCGTGCGCTTGGGCAATGCCGACGCCATGTATCAGATGGGCGATGTGTACCGCTACGGCTTGGGCGTATCCAAAGACGACAAACTGGCGCGGCAATGGTATGAACAGGCCGTACTCAACGGGCATGAAGAAGCCAAAGAAAAGCTGGCCGAGCCGGTGAAACCCCAGCGCCGTGAGTCCGACCCGGTGTGCCACCTGCCCGACCCAGAAGAGCAACTGGCTGAAGAACACTACCGCCAAGCCTTCGTTTGTCATTTCGGCATCAACGGCGCCACCCAAGACATCGGCCAAGCCTTCGCGCTCTATAAAGCCGCCGCCGAATACGGCCTGCCGCGTGCGCAAACCAACCTCGGCATGATGTTTTTCCTTGGCGAATTTGTGGGCAAAGACTACGAAAAAGCCGCCGCTTGGTTTAAAAAAGCCGCCCTCCGGCACGACCCCGTGGCGCACTACAACCTCGCCTGCCTCTACTACCACGGCTGGGGGGTGCGCGCCAACGCCGGCGAAGCAATTTCCCATCTCAAAGCCGCGATTGCCCAAGGTCATAAAAACGAAGGCGAGTGGCAGAAGCTCTTGGAGCAATGGCAGGAAGAATTGGCTTAGGGTCTGTCGACATTCAATAGTTTCCGTGTCTTTTTATCCCCAAAGCGGCATCTTCTGCGTTGGAAATCCTCACAAGGTGTCCAACCTTGTTGCGGTTTCCGCCTTGAATCTTCCGCTTTGTGAACAAAAATCCACTTGGGAAATTAAATGTCGACAGCCCCTAGGGCTGCCTGAAATCAAAAGGCTACCTGAAAAATGGCAAACGGTTTTTCAGGTGGCCTTTATATGCAGTGATGGTGAAATGCAACGCCTGCCTTAAAATATTTCGCCGCAGGCACCGACTGCCTGCACTTTAAACCCGACGCTTCCGCCCTTATTTGCCGCTTAGAATTTACTCAAGGCCGACTTGCCCGCAAACCCCGCTTGCGCCACAATAAGCCCATCCCGCATAACACAGAAAAAGGAATAAATCATGTCTGACATTGATCACAGCGATCCCATTATCTTCACCGAAAGCTGCTGCAATAAGGTAGCCGAGCTGATTGCCGAAGAAAACAACCCCGATTTGAAACTGCGCGTGTTCGTGAACGGCGGCGGCTGCTCCGGCTTCCAATACGGCTTCACTTTCGACGAAATCGTGAACGACGACGACTTCCAAATCGAAAAAAGCGGCCTCGTTTTCCTAATCGACCCGATGAGCTACCAATATCTGCTCGGCGCGGAAATCGACTACACCGAAGGCCTGCAAGGCTCGCAATTCGTTATCCGAAGCAACCCAAATGCCGTAACCACCTGCGGCTGCGGTTCTTCGTTTTCGGTTTGATTGCTTCAAGCGCATGAATGAAAGGCTACCTGAAAGTTTCAGGTAGCCTTTTAAACAAGAATGCTACAGCGTTGTCTTGCCTTGCCGTATTACTCATACTGACGGTGACTTGCCGCCTTATCTGTAATCCGCTATATATTGAATGGCATAAAAAAGCCGGCTGGAAACAGCCGGCTGGTTTTATTTTAAGCGAAGCGATCAAAGCTATCTGCTTATGCGCCGTATACCGGGAATTGGTCGCACAAGGCTTTCACTTCGCCAGCCACACGAGCCAGGTTGGTTTCGTCTTCGGGTTTGTCCAGCACATCGGCCACCAGATTCGCCAGTTTGCGTGCGGCAGCTTCGTCGAAGCCGCGGGTGGTGATGGCGGCGGTGCCCACGCGGATGCCGGAAGTAACGAAGGGTTTTTCCGGGTCGTTCGGGATGGCGTTTTTGTTGATGGTAATCAATGCTTTGCCCAGTGCGGCTTCAGCAGCTTTGCCGGTGATGTGTTTCGGGCGCAGGTCTACCAGGAAAACGTGGCTTTCGGTGCGGCCGGAAATGATGCGCAGGCCGCGTTTTACCAGCTCTTCGGCCATGGCGGCGGCATTGATTTTCACCTGTTTGGCGTATTGCTTGAATTCAGGCGACAGGGCTTCTTTGAAGGCCACGGCCTTGGCGGCAATCACGTGCATCAGCGGTCCGCCTTGCAGGCTGGGGAAAATAGCGGAGTTGAGCGCTTTTTCGTGGGTATTGTCGCGGCACAGAATCACGCCGCCGCGCGGGCCGCGCAGGGTTTTGTGGGTGGTGGTGGTAACGAAGTCGGCGTGCGGCACGGGGTTGGGGTATTCGCCGGCGGCAATCAGGCCGGCATAGTGTGCCATATCCACAAACAGATACGCGCCCACTTTATCGGCGATTTCGCGGAATTTCGCCCAGTCGATTTCCAAGGCGTAGGCGGAGGCGCCAGCCACAATCATTTTGGGTTTGTGTTCGAGTGCGAGGCGTTCCACTTCGGCGTAGTCGAGCACTTCGTTTTCGTCCAGGCCGTAGGTGATGGCGTTGTAGAGCTTGCCGGAAATATTTACTGATGCGCCGTGGGTGAGGTGGCCGCCGTGGGCAAGGCTCATGCCGAGGATGGTGTCACCGGGTTTCAATACGGAGGCATATACGGCTTGGTTGGCCTGCGAGCCGGAGTGGGGTTGTACGTTGGCATAGGTGGCGCCGAACAGTTTTTTCACGCGTTCGAGGGCAAGCTCTTCGGCCACATCCACGTGTTCGCAGCCGCCGTAGTAGCGTTTGCCGGGGTAGCCTTCGGCGTATTTGTTGGTGAGCTGGCTGCCCTGGGCTTCCATCACGGCGCAGCTGACGTAGTTCTCGGAGGCAATCAGCTCAACGTGGTCTTGCTGGCGCTTGTCTTCGGCGGCAATGGCGGCGGCGAGGTCGGGATCGTATTTGGCGATGGTGATGCTGCGGGAAAACATATTTGAGTCTCCTTTGACAGACAATGGATGGATGCTGGCGGGCAGCGGGGGATAAGCTGAACAAACCTGCTCTTGCCCCGACTGTGCCGTTTGTACTGCCGACGGTTGGCTGGGGACGGGAAGTTTATTTAACTCATGCTAGGCGGTATTGTAGCCGAATTCGGTGCCGATAGCTAAAGCCCTTTGCTTCCTGCGGCGGTGGCTGGTCTGGCTATATGGATTAGCCTATTTGCGGCTTGTGGCTTGGCATGTAGCAAAGTCTTTCAGCTGTATGCGGCTGGCAAAGAAGGCTACCTGAAAGCGGGCTCTGCGGGTTTCTGCGTAGCCAATATTTCAGGTAGCCTTTGATCTGCGGCAATATTATTAAAGATAGTCGGGCGGATTACGGCGCGAGGTTATCTTGCAGCCATTTCAGGTAGCCTTCTGCGCCGCCGGATACGGGCAGCAGCAGGATTTGCGGGCAATCGTAGCTGTGCTGTTCGAGAATCAGGTGTTCAACGGCGGGATAGTGCCGCTCGGCGGTTTTGATGGTGAGTCGGATTTCGCTGTCGCAACAGAGCCCGCCCTGCCAGATGTATTGGCTTTGAATGGCTTCGTATTGCACGCAGGAGGCGAGGCGCTGTTGCAATAGGAGCCTGCCGATGCGTTCGGCTTCGGCTTGGCTGGGGCAGGTGGTGAGGACGATGGCTGGTTGGCAGGTAGGCATGGCGGTAAGGAGGAGATGGGTTTCAGGTAGCCTGGCTGGGTACAGCAGGCTGGCGGATATTTTGGGTTCAATAGGGGAAGTGTGGCGGATAGTTTTTCAGGTAGCCTTTCCAATCCAAAGGCTACCTGAAACCGATCAGCTTATTTTTCCAACACACTGGGTACGAAGCGCAGTAGGGTGTCGCGCAGGGGGATGAGTTTGCCGTGGAAGAAGTGGGAGGATTGGGGCAGCACAACCACGGGGATGTCTTGCGGGGCGGCCCAGCTGAGGGCGTTGGCCAGTGGGACGACTTCATCAATTTCGCCGTGGACTACCAAAGTATGCGCCGGGTCGGCGGCTTGGGCGGCGGGCACTTCATACATGCCCACGGCGGGGCCGAGCAGAACGAGGGCATCGGGGCGGCGCTGTTGGGCGGCAAACAGGCTCACGTAGCCGCCGAAGGAGAAGCCGGAAATGATGAGTTGGGCTGCATGGGGGTGTTGGTTCTGGGCGTAGTCGATGACGGCGAGGCAGTCGTCGGTTTCGCCGCGCCCGTAGTCGTGTTCGCCTTCGCTTTCGCCCACGCCGCGCAGATTGGGCAGGTAGCAGTGGAAGCCAAGGCGGGCATAGACTTTGGCGGCAGTTTGGATCACTTTGTTGGTAAACGTACCGCCGTGCAGGGGGTTGGGGTGGTTGATGATGGCCACGCCGCGCTCGGGGGCTTCGGGCGGCAGGTAGATGGTGTGCAGGCGGCCGGCGGGGCCGTCTATCCAGAGTAGGTGTTGGGGAGCGAGCATTTGGATTCTCTTGGTTTATAAATGGATTTTGGTTTTAACGGTGCTATATAGTGATGCTTTCAGGTAGCCTGAACGGGCTGATGAGGCTACCTGAAAATAAGTGGCGGCAATCTTTAGGCCTGGCCGAGGAACAGGCGGTAGGCAGCGTTGCCGGTTTGTTCGGTGTGCACATAGCCCAGCTCTTGCAGGAAGGTGGCGAAGGCTTGGTTGTCGGCGGGCGGCACGTCGATGCCCACCAGTATGCGGCCGTAATCCGAGCCGTGGTTGCGGTAGTGGAACAGGGTGATGTTCCAGCCGATCTGCATGCGGTTGAGGAAGTAGGCTAGTGCGCCGGGGCGTTCGGGGAATTCGAAGCTGAACAGGCGTTCGTGCGCCACTTTGCCGGTGCGGCCGCCCACCATGTAGCGGATGTGGATTTTGGCAGTTTCGTCTTCGGAAAGGTCGGTGTTGGGCAGGCCGGCGGTGGTGAGCTCGGCGCTGATGGCGGCCAGGTCGGCCGCGCCTTTGCTTTGGATACCCACAAAAATATGGGCGGTGGTGTCGTCGCCGTAGCGGTAGTTGAATTCGGTGATGTTGCGGCTGCCCAAAATGTTGATGAACTTGAGGAAGCTGCCAGGCTGTTCAGGAATCGACACGGCAAAAATGCCTTCGTTGCCTTCGCTCAGTTCGCTGCGCTCGGAAACGTGGCGCAGGCGGTGGAAATTGATGTTGGCGCCGCTGGTTACGGCAATCAGGGTTTGGCCCTGCGCCTGCTCGCGGGCGATGTAGGCTTTGAGGCCGGCCAAGGCCAGCGCGCCGGCGGGCTCGCAGATGCTGCGGGTGTCGTCGAAAATATCTTTAAGCGCGCCGCAGATGGCGTCGGTGTCCACCGTGATGATTTCGTCCAAAAATTCGCGGCACAGGCGGAAGGTTTTTTCGCCCACCAGCTTCACCGCCGTGCCGTCTGAAAACAGGCCGACATCTTTGAGCGCCACTAGGCGGCCTTCTTCGATGGAGGTTTTCATGGCGCAGGAGTCATGGGTTTGCACGCCGATTACCTTGATTTCGGGGCGCACCTGTTTGATGAACACGGCCACGCCGGCCGCCAGCCCGCCGCCGCCGATGGGCACGAACACGGCATCAATCGGCTTGGAATGCTGGCGCACGATTTCCAGCCCGATGGTGCCTTGGCCGGCAATCACGTCGGGGTCGTCGAACGGCGGGATATAGGTTTGGCCGCTGCTTTTGGCCAGCTTTACGGCGTGGTCGTAGGCATCGTTGAACGACACGCCTTTGAGTACCACTTTGCCGCCGCGCGAGCGCACTGCGTCCACTTTAATCTGCGGTGTGGTTTCGGGCATCACGATGGTGGCTTCGCAGCCGAGCTTTTGCGCAGAAAGCGCCACGCCCTGGGCATGGTTGCCGGCGCTGGCGGTGATCACGCCTTTTTGCAAAAGCTCGGGCGGCAGCTTGGCCATTTTGTTGTATGCGCCCCTGATTTTGAAGGAGAACACGGGCTGGAGGTCTTCGCGTTTGAGCAGGATGCGGTTGCCGCTGCGCGCGGAAAGGTTGCGGGCGAAATCCAGCGGTGTTTCGGCAGCCACGTCGTAAACGGAGGCGGTGAGGATGCGGGTAAGGTAGTCGGTGTGGGGCAAAGGCATGATGGCAGTGTCTGAAATTGTTTTGAAAGGCGGCAAGATACTCCGTTTGCGCCGCCGCTGGCAAGAAAAATCAGGTTAAACGCTTAGCAATACAGGCTTGAGCGGCTATAATCGGCGCAATTTTGCCGCATGATTGGCTTTTGGCGGCAGGCTACCTGAAAAATTTCTGCTTTGCAGAACCTCCGCTGCGCTTTAACTTCCTTGCAGTTTCGCTTTCAGGTAGCCTCAATCCCAAGCCTGCCGGCGGCAAGCCATTCAATCAAATCCAACAGACAACGCAATGAAACAAAAACTCACCCTCCTCACCCTATCCCTTTTAGTGGCCGGCTGGCAGGTGCAGGCCGCGCCGCAGGCCTCTGCCCCCCGCCAAGCCTCTGCCCCCGCCGCTTCCGCTCCGGCCGCCGCCGCCAATTCCGCCGCCACCCAGCCCGTAGCCGCCGTGGGTTTGCCCGAAATCAAAGCCTCGGCCTATGCCGTGTATGATGCGCAAAGCGGCCAGATGCTCGCCTCGCACAAATTAAACGAGCACATCGAGCCCGCCTCGCTCACCAAGCTGATGACCGCTTATTTGGTGTTCAAAGCCTTGGAAGAAGGCAAGCTCAAACCGGATCAAACCTTTACCGTTTCCGAGCAGGGCTGGAAAGCGGAAGGTTCGCGCATGTTCCTCGACCCGAAAACCCCCGCCCGCGTGGACGATTTGCTCAAAGGGGTGATTGTGCAGTCCGGCAATGATGCTTCCATCACCCTGGCCGAAGCCGTGGCCGGCAGCGAAGCGCAGTTTGTGCAGCTGATGAACGCCGAAGCCAAACGGCTCGGCATGAACGACACCCATTTTGAAAACAGCACCGGCCTGCCCGGCGCGCAGCACTATACCTCGGTGCAAGACCTCATCACCCTTTCCGCGGCCATCATTCACGACTATCCGCAATACTATCCGCTCTACGCCATCCAATCCTACAGCTACAACAACATCACCCAGCCCAACCGCAACCTGCTGCTCTACCGCGACCCCGACGTGGACGGCATGAAAACCGGCCATACCGACAGCGCGGGCTACAACCTGGTTGCCTCCAGCAAACGCAACGGCCGCCGTGTGATTTCCGTGGTGGTGGGCACCGAAAGCATGCAGGCGCGCGCCGCCGAGAGCAGCAAATTGCTCAACTGGGCGCTGCAATCCTACGACACGCCCAAGCTGTATGAGGCCGAGACCGCCATTTCGCAGGTGAAAGTGTACAAAGGCGCGGATAACGCCGTGAACGTCGGCTTTATCGACGCCACCTACATCACCGTGCCGCACGGTCAGGCCGCGCAGCTGCAGCCCGTGCTGGAAACCGTACAGCCCGTGCTCGCGCCGATTAGCAAAGGCCAAGTGCTCGGCACCGTGAAATTTATGGACGCGCAAAACCGCGTGGTGGCGCAGAAAGACGTGGTGGCGCTCAACGACGTGGCCGAGGCCGGCTTCTTCGGCCGCCTGTGGGACAGCATCGTGCTGTGGTTTAAGAGCCTGTTTAGCGGGTCTTAACACGATGTAATTGTGCGATAAAGGCTACCTGAAAACTCGGAACGGGGTTTTCAGGTAGCCTTTTATTTAGTACTGCCTATCGGCGGTTGGCGCAAAAGCCTTGGGGGATAACGACATCGACCGAACCCGGGCGGTTGGCGAAAGTAAAGTGTTTGTGGAAGGCGTAATGGCTGTTGCCTCTAGCGAAGGACGGGGAAGCGCAGAAAGTGTTTTCCGCATGTTGCCGGAGCTGTGTGCGGATGGCAGATAGGCTTTTGCTGGGAAATTCGGGATCGTTCACGATGATGTGGCGGTGCAGGGTTCGTTTGGCAGCATCGAAATGGATTTGGGTTATGGTTATTGCGTCGCTAACCTTAATCGGCAGTTGGGATTGGAGGCTGTTTGCCAAATTGGATACCATGGTCAGGTAGTTGTCTTCCGGATTGCTAGGCCGGGCGGGATGGGCGGCGCAATAGCCTTTGGGTATGGTAAAAGTCATGATGTCGGAAGGGGTGTCGGATAGGCGGATTCGCATCATGAAGGCTACGGAATCGTTGAGTTGCCTGCTTTCCGGGCTGTTACAGGCGAAAAGTTGCATGATGTTATCGTTGGAGAAGTTGTCTTGCAGGACTTGCCGTAGGCTGGCTGTTGGGGGGAGGGGGCGTAATTTTGCCTGGTCGATTATGCTGTCGATCACGAACTGGTCGTTTTCCAAAGATACTTTGTATATGGTAGTCGGCCCGCCTCGGTTGGCGGGCAGATTGCGATTGATGGCATCAACCGCAGTTTGCAGCTCTTGCCGGGTGGGCTGGGCTTGGATGATTGGGGCGGCGGCCAGCAAGACGGTTAGGAGGAGGGTTTGAAGGCGTGCAGACATGAGGTTTCCTATTGCTTTCTGGGTTGGGGCTGTCTGAAACGGAGTTTCTGAAGGATGTTGTGCCTCTAAGAAACTGAAGTTTTAGGTAGCCTTTTGTGTGGTGTATAAAAATCCGTCAGGCTGATACTGGTAGGAAGAGATCAGTTTTTACTATTTGTGTTGTTTGGAATTTCATCCCAATAATCAGTATCCAGTTTTTTGATAACAATGGTTTGCTCTACCTGCATACCTAGACCATATTGGTAGATATACTCAGCCAATTTGTTACCATCTATTAAAATGATGCGGGCATTGGGAATAGTTTCGGCATATTTTTTAGCATCATCGGTATATTGGGCTGTGGTAATAAAAACGCCTTTATTAGCATTACTGCCAAGCAGTGCACCGGCAAAGCTTTGAATTTCTGGCCTACCAATAGTCTTTTCGCGCTGGTAGCATTTGGCTTGGATATGAATACGCCCTAACCCCAGCACATCTTCTCGGATTTCGCCATCTATACCGCCGTCTCTGCTCTGTCTGGTTACCCGGCCAGGTTTGTCCAATGTGCCGCCGTAGCCCATTTTTTGCAGCAGCTCAACTACCAGTCTTTCGAATGCGACCGGGCTTTTGCTTAGGATGGTATCCAAGATTTCATCGTATATAACTTGGCGGATGTCTTGATAGGAGTTGTAGAGTCGTTCTTGCGGCGTACTTTCTACGGTATCAGTTTGTGCATCGTCAATAGATGGTTTCAGACATTTTTGTTTTCCTTGCCCCCGCTCCATCATTTTCTGTTTAACGTATTCGATAATTTCTTCAGAAGATTTTTTTGAGTACTTTCTTCCCAAGTCGTTGATGACATAATAGCCGCGTCTAGGTCGGTCAAGCAGGCCGGTCATAGCGAAATAGCTGAGAACCCAAGAGATACGGTCTGGAAAAATTGCACCGTTACCGGATTCGTATTCTTGGGAAATCTCTTCATCACTTAATTTGAAATGCTGTTGTAACGGTAGAATTAAATCAGATTTTTTTCTTATTTTCCCATCACTCAAAATAGCAAGAGTAGGTTGGCGTAAATCATCGAAATGTGGGATCGGCATAATTGGAGCTCTTTTAAGATCAGTCGGGAAGACGGTTAGTTAAGTGTTTTCAGGTAGCCTTTGTGTGTCCGGGCGGTTTATTTTGCGTTTTCGGTGCAGCTGTTTTTGGTAACGGTGGCTTCGAAGGTTTCGGATTGGCCGGGGAGGGTGAAGTGGTGGGTGGTGGGGTAGTAGCGGTTGCTTTGGGCGAGCAGGGGGTCATCGCACACGAGGGTGCGGGCTTCGGCCTGCAGTTTGGCGCGGATTTGTGCGACGGGCTGTTTGGCTAGCTCGGGGTCGTTGAGGGTGAGGTGTTTGTGCATGGTGCGCGCGGTGTGGTCGAAGCGGACGCGTTGCAGGGTGAGCTTGTCTTCGGTGAGGGGGAGGCGCTGGTTCATGCCGGGGATGAGGAGGATGAGGGCGGCGATTTGGCCGTTTTCTTCCTGTTGCGCGGGGCTTTGGCTGCTTTGGATTTGGGCGCAGCGGCCGGCGGGGATGGTGAGGTTGATGGGGGCGGTTTCGCCGCTGACGGTGTAGCGGGTGGTGAGGCTGCGGGTTTGGTTGAGGGCGGGGAATTGGGGGTGTTCGCACCAGGAGGCTTCGGCAAGGGTTTGCAGGGCTTGGACGGTGGGTGCGCGTTCGGCGGCGGGCGGCAGGGGGAGTTGTTGGCTGTCGATGGCGGCGTCGATCAGGATGTTGCCGCCTTGCGCGGCAGCGCGGCGGATGGTGAAGGGGCCGGATTTGATGGGCGCGTCCCGGTTGATGCTGCGGATGAATTGGGGCAGGCCGGCGGCTTGGCGGGCAGGCTGCTTGGCTTGGGCGGCAAGGGGCAGGGCGGCGGCGGATAGGATGAGGGCTAATTTGATGGATTGCATGGCGGTTTCCTTGTTATGCGGGTTGGGACTACCTGAAAACTGCGGTTTGGTTTTTCAGGTAGCCTTTTTCTATTTTACGCTTTCTTACAGCACAAGAGGCTGTGGCCGAGGCCGAGGTTGTCGTGGATTTTGGCTATTTGCAGGCCGGCGGCTTCGATGCAGCGGCTGAGGTCGGCGCTGTGGAAGATTTTGCTGTTGCCGTTGGCCAGGGCGGTGAAGTAGAGGCTGGTTTGGGTGAGGCAGTAGGCGGCGGTTTCATATTTTTGCCTGTCCCACAGGGGCTCGAGGATGTAGAGGGTGGGGTTTTCGCTCATGCTGGCGGCGGCACGGCTGAGAATGGAGGTAACTTGCTGTTCGGTAAAGCAGTCGAGGAATTGGCTCATCCAGATGGCGTCGAAGCCTTCGGGGAATGGGGTGGCGGGGTCGAGCAGGTTGGCGGGGTGGCCGTGGATGCGTTCGGCACCGGGCAGGCTGGTGGTGTGCTCTTTCATCAGTTGGATTTGTTGTGGTAAATCCATGATGGTGACCTGCACTTCCGGGTTGTATGCCACGCATTGCAATGCCCAGCGGCCGGTGTTACCGCCCACGTCGAGCAGGCGGCGGACGGGTTGGGAAAAGACAATTTTCAGCGCGGCGGGGAAGGATTGGTCGGAATAGAAGTGGTCGAAGGCGAGCCATTTTTCGAGGGCGCGCGGGGGAAGGCTGGAGAGGCCTTCATACACGGTGGGCCAGTTGCCGAACACTTTGAGCCCGGCGGGTCGGCCTTCGAGCAGGGCGGCTTCGAGGTCGAACGCGGCTTGGTAGCAGACGTCGTGCACGAAATCCATGTTGATGGGGGACATGGGGTCTTTGATTAAAAACCAGCCGACTTTGCTGATGCGGTAGCGTTCGTTTTCGCAGAGGACGGTGCCGATGGAGAGGGAGGCTTCGAGCAGCACTTGGGCGGCGTAGCAGCTGAGCTTGGCTTCTTGGGCGATTTCTTCGAGGGTTTGGCCTTCGGCGGCGCGGTTGAGCCGCTCGAGGATGCCGAATTTCACCATCAGGCGGGAGGCTTGGAAGGCGATGGGGCCGAAGATGATTTGTTGGGCAAGCCGCTGGGCTTCTTGGGCGGTGTACTGCTCTTGGCTGTAGCGTTCGAGAGTGTGTTTGGCGTTCATAATGGATTGGCCGATAAAGGGGTTTGGGTTTTCAGGTAGCCTTTAAGCAAAGGAGAAGGCTACCTGAAAGCGTCAGCTTCAACGAAGTTAAAACGGAGCTTCCGAAAGAAGCGGAATTTCTATAAAGCTAAAACGGATTTTGGATTAATTCAGTATCAGCCTGCCCATTGCCCGCTGATGCGGGCGGCTTCCTGCAAACGTTCGGGCGTGCCTACGTCGAGCCACAGGCCGGTGTGCATTTCGCCGCACACTTGGCCTTGCTGCATGGCTTGGCGCAATAGGGGGGAGAGTTTGGCGCGTTGGTGGGCGGCGGTGTGGGCGAAAAGCTCGGGGCGGTAGAGGCCGATGCCGCTGAAGGTATGGGCGGGCTCTGGGGATTCGGCGTCGGTCACTTGACCGCCGGGTTGCAGGCGGAAATCGCCTTGCGGGTGGTGCGGAGGGTTGGGCACGAGCCAGAGGTGGGCGAGGGTGTGCGAGCTCATTTGGGCGGCACGCTCGATGGCGGTGCGGCAGTCGAAATCGGTGAGGATGTCGCCGTTGATCACCAGGAAGGGCTCGCTGCCTAAGAGCGGCAGGGCGGTGGCGATGCCGCCTGCGGTTTCCAGCCCGCCGGGTGCTTCGGGCGAATATCGGATAGACACGCCATAACGGCTGCCGTTACCGAGGCCTTGCTCGATTTTTTCGCCGAGCCAGGCGTGGTTAATAACGATTTCTCTGATGCCGGCGGCGGCCAGGCGGCGCAAATGCCAGCCGATGAGCGGCTCGCGGCCGCAGGGGAGCATGGGTTTGGGCAGGGTGTCGGTGAGCGGGCGCATCCGCTCGCCGCGCCCGGCAGCCAGAATCATGGCTTTCATGGTTTCAGGTAGCCTTAAGAGTGAGAAAACCGGGCGATTATATAGCGGAATGGGTTTTCAGGTAGCCTTTTGGTGGGGTAGGGGATAGTTTAGGGTTTGGTGTATGCCTAGTTAAAAGCGAGGTATGGATGCCAGCCATTTGCTATTTTAGGCTACCTGAAAACTTCAGTTTCGTTGCAATCTGGTGATATGGCATTTTCAGCCAACCCTTCTGCCGCTGGCTTCCCCCCAAATGCTTGCTATACAATGCCGCCTTCGCGCAGCGTTTCGCACACATCATGGAACAACTCGAATTTTTCAGCATTCCCAGCCCCTGCATCGGCGTTTGCCAGGCCAATAGCAAGGGCTATTGCAAAGGCTGTTTGCGCAGCCGTGAGGAGCGGCTGTATTGGCTGAAGCTTACGGATACGCAGAAGCAAAACGTGCTGCGCCTGTGCCGTTTACGCAAGCGCAAGCTGTTGCAGTTGGCGGCTGAACAGCAGGCTGTTTCTATTGAACTGCCGGAGCAGATGGATTTCGATTTTTTCTAAGCATCCTGCTCATTCTTCTTTCTCTTTTATCATTAAACATCAATCATGTTGGTTTTATCTGCTTTATCTTTTTTTCCTGACTCTTGGACATGGCAGTTTCTCGCCTTGGCGGTTTTGTGCAGCGTGGCGGTTTCGGTGCTGCTGAAAATCGCGCGCAAAAAAGGGGTTCACATTGAGCATGCGATTGCGGTGAACTATATTGTGGCCACGGCCTGCTGCTGGTTTTTGCTTGCGCCGCCGCTGGATAGCCTGCGTGAGGCGGATATTGGCGGCCTGTGGCCGTTTTTGGCTTTGGGCGTGCTGTTGCCGAGCATTTTTGTGGTGATGGCGCGGGCGGTGGAACAGGCGGGGATTGTACGCTCGGATGCAGCGCAGCGGCTGTCGCTGGTGTTGCCGGTATTGGCGGCTTTCCTGCTGTTTGGCGAACGGCTGAACAGCAATAAAATTGTGAGCATTGTGCTGGCTTTCAGTGCGCTGGCGGCTTTGCTCTATAAGCCTGGCAAGGGTAAGCAAGATGGCGGGATGTTTTGGCTGGCGGGAGTATGGCTGGGCTTTGGGGTGATTGATATTCTGTTTAAGCAGTTATCCAAAACCGGGCAGGCGCTGTCGCTGAATCTGTTTGTGGCCTTCGCGCTGGCTTGCGTGTTGATGTGGGGTTATGTGTGGCAGCAGGGCAAACCGCTCAAGGCGGCGGATTTTGCCGGCGGGCTGCTGCTTGGGCTGTTGAATTTTGGCAATATCCTGTTTTATATCAAGGCACACCATGCTTTTTCCGGCGACCCGACCTTGGTATTTGCCGGCATGAACTTGGGCGTGATTGTGTTGGGCACGCTCACCGGTGCGCTGGCGTTCAAGGAGAAGATTTCGGCCGTAAACCAAGCCGGCATTGTGTTGGCACTTGCAGCGATTTACAGCCTGTTTTATCTGGATTGGCTGCTGGCGAAAATGGGCGTGGCAGTGTGATCAGCCTCACAAAAACTGTGCCGTATTACGTTTGAACTGCATTGCAGCTTCGCTTTCAGGTAACCTCTATGGCGCGGATAAAGGCTACCTGAAAACTATAGTGGATTAAGGCAAGGCGTATAGGCAGTACGTCAAGGCGAGCCAACACCATATCATTGTAATTTTAATCCACTATATCCGACCGTTTTGCCATACCAATACAAAGGCTACCTGAAAACAATTTTTCAGGTAGCCTTTTCTTATTGGTTCGTTAATTCTTATTGGTTCATCCAATGGTTGCCGTCAGAACTGCCACGACAGGCTGCCTTTGATGTTTCTGCCCACGCCGCTCACGGCCTCGCCCAAGTAGGGGGCGTAGCGGCGGTTGAACAGATTGTCCACGGTCAGGCGCAGGGTGAGCTGTTTTTGGCGTGGCGGCTGCCAGGTGGCGAAGAGGCCGTGTAGGGCGTAGCCTTTGGATTGGGGTAGCGCCCAGTAGGCGGCCATCGGGTCGCTGTCGGTGGGCGAGCGGTCTTGGCGGCGGATGAATTCAGCTTTCCAGCCGAAGGTTAGGCCTTGCGCGGGGAAGCGTGCACCGAGGGTGGCAGTAGCTTTACGCGGCGGAATATCGGCAAGCCAGGTGTCTTGGTCGTGCCAGGGGTTGCGCGGCGATCCTTGGCGTTTGCCGCGCATGAAGGAATAAGTGAGGCCGGCAAACCAGCGGTCGGATTCATAGTAGCCCTCGATTTCGCCGCCGCGTATGGTGTAGCCGGGCAGGTTGCGGTAGTTGCCGATGGGTTGGGCGCACACACTGCTGGGGCGGTTGGGCAGCTGTTCGCGGCAGAAAATGCCCCTACTTTTGAAGATTTCGTCTTTGCCGCGCGTGTGGAACAGGGTGGTACGCAGTTGCAGGCTGTCTTCTGCACGCAGCAGGTTCTGCCAGCGCAGGATGCCGCCGAGGCTGAAGGAGGTAAGGCGCTCGGGTTCGAGGTAGAGGCTGGTGGCGGAAGCGCTGCTAGCGGCGGATTGCACTTCGTATTGTTCGTCGATTACGGGGGCGCGCCAGGTGCGGCTGGCGTTGGCAAACAGCAAGATATTTTCGCTCGGCTGCCAGGCGATGCCCAAAAACGGCGACCAGCCTCTGTAGGTTTTGCTGCGGTAGTCGTGGCCGGCGGATGGGGTGTTGTAGCCGCGTGCCAAATTGGGCTCGCCTTGGTTGTGGATATGGTCGTAGCGCAGGGCAGGGGTAAGAGTCCATGTGCCGATGCGGATTTCGTCTTGTACGTAAAAACTGTTTTGCTGCTGCTTGCCGGCAGGCATGTAGTAGGGTTGGAAGCGGCCGTAGTTGAAATTGGCGTTGTTTTGCCGACTCTTGTCGTACATCATCACTTCGCGTACGTGGCGGTTGGTTTGTAGGCCGAGGGTAAGGCGGTGTTGCAGGCTGCCGGTGGAGAAACGGCTCACGTTGCTAATGTCTAGGCCGGTGTCCTGATAGGCGGTGTGGCTTTGGTTGCCCATGCTGCCGAGGAAGCCGGAGCCGGCGTTTTCCGGGCGGGTATCGTCTTGCACGGTTTTAGCGTGGTTGAGCTGCACGGTGAGGTCGAACCACGGGTTTTCCGGCATGTAGCGGTATTTGAGCGAATAGCTTTGGTCGTCTTGGCGGCGGTACACCAGTTTGCGCTTCCAGGCGGCATCCAGACCGTAGCGGCGAATTTCGGCTTGTGAAGGGCCGCGTAATTCGCCGCGTTTGGCGGCAAAAGGCTCCCAGGCATGATGCCGACCGTACATGGCCGATAGGGTGAAGCGGTGGGAGGAAGCCGGACTGTAGTTGCTTTTGATGAGGAAGCTCTGCTGGTTGTTGGCGGAATACGCCAGCCGCTCGCCATCGGGCTGTTCGATATCGTGACCGCGCCGCACCGAGGTGTAGAGCAGGCCGTCCCAGCTTTGGCTGTTGTTTTGCAGGAAGAGGGCTGCGCTGGTTTGCCATTGCTCGTCGTTGGTATGATGGCTGATTTTCAGCAGTCCACCCACGTTTTGCCCTTCACGCAAAAACTCTTTTGCATCACGGCTTTCCAGCTTGACTGCGCCGCCGAAACCGCCATTGCCGCGCGATACGTCAAACGAACCTTTGTCCACCGTAACTTGGCGCAGCAGTTCCGGCTCGATAAACACCGATCCTTGCCGATAGCGCTCGAAGTTTTTGGCTGCGCCGTCGATGGAAATTTTGATGTCTTCGTTATCGCCGAAGCCCCAGATATTCAGGGTTTGTCCGCCGGGGCGCGGCGAACCGGAGCTGCTGGTGCCGGGTAGCAGGTCGAGCAGGGAGGCCACGTTGTCGGCCTGCTGCTGGTCGATGTTTTCGCGGGTAAGGCGGGATTGCCCGGCCTGAGTGGAAAGCGCGCGATGCCCTTTGATTTCAATCACGGGCAATACGGCGCTATCGCCGATTTCACCGGCTGCCCGGACAGGCAAAACGGCGAAACCGAATACGGCTGGCAGGCATAAGGCAGATAACAGGCGGCTCTGCAGGCAGGAAAATGGATGGGGCTGTGTGTGCATTTGGGTTCTCGAAACGGAATGACTGTATGAAAAAAAAACAGCCCGGACGGTATTCATTAGGCTGCCACCATAATATAAGTGATAACAATTCTATATTTCGTTTTAAAAGAGGTAAAGGAAATTTAGCATTAGCAAGTGAATTGTTGCGACACTGTAAACCTAAGGGTGAATTTATTGCTTTCTAACCACCCGCCACAGAAAAGGGCTACCTGAAAACCGGTTTTCAGGTAGCCTCTTGCTTTAGCCGCGCCGCAAATATTCCGCCAGCGGCTTGGGCAAACCGTATTCCGCTGAATTAGCCCACAGGCTGCCGTGTGCCGCAGCAGCCGCCACGCCGTTTGCCTGCAAAGGCGTAATCTGCAACAGGCGGTGCGTGAGGCGGTGGCTCACCAAATCCCCTTCGGCCAAATCTTCTACGGCCACGCCGAAAGCGGCTGCACGTTCATACAAATCATCCAGCCGCTCAAAGCAGGGCACGCAGTAGAGCCCGCCCCAAATGCCGCCGGACGGGCGTTTTTCCAGCAGCACCCTGCCCCGTTTGTCGCGCAACACCAGCCAATACAGCGCCACTTCCTTCACCGCCACTGCGGTTTTCTTGCGCGGCAGTTCGGCAATCCGCCCTTGCTGTTTGGCCAGGCAGATTTCCGCCATCGGGCAGGCATAGCAATGCGGTTTGCTGCGTTTGCACACCATCGCGCCCAAGTCCATCAGCCCTTGCGTGTAGGGGGTCATGTCCTCGGCTGCGGGCAGCAGGCTTTCGGCCAAATCCCACAAAACGGTTTCGAATTTTTTGTCGCCGATTGCCCCGTCTTGTGCAAACACTCGGCACAAAACGCGCTTCACGTTGCCGTCTAAAATCGCTTCGCGCCGGCCGAAGGCAAAGGCGGCAATCGCCGCCGCCGTGCTGCGCCCCACGCCCTTGAGCGTTTCCAAGCCTTGGCGCGTATCGGGAAAGCGGCCGCCGAAATCGTGCATCACTTGTTTGGCCGCCGCATGCAGATTGCGGGCGCGGCTGTAGTAGCCCAGCCCTGCCCATAGCGCGAGCACTTCGTCTTCATCCGCCGCGGCCAGCGCGGCTACGTTTGGAAACACCGCCAGAAAACGCGGGTAGTATGCCAACACGGTGGCCACCTGCGTTTGCTGCAGCATAATCTCCGAAAGCCACACCGCATAAGGATCGCGCACCTGCCAAGGCAGGCCGTGCCGCCCGTGTTGCTTTTGCCAGCGCACCAGCCGGGCGGAGAAATCTGTGTTCATAGATAAGGCTACCTGAAACCGAAAATCCCGTATTGTATAGCGGATTAAAATGGCAATGATACTGCCCAAGCTGCCGCCGGATGGTTTTCAGGTAGCCTTCCGCCGCAATCTGCCCGTTTCCCGCTATAATCGCAGCCCAAACCAACCCCGATTGCCAGTCATGACCATCCATACCCTCTTCGCCACCTGCCCGCGCGGCCTCGAAACCATCCTCGCCCAAGAGCTGGACGCCCAAGGCTGCACCCATATCGCCCCCACCGACGGCGGCGTATCCTGCCAAGGCAGCCTCGAAGCCGCCTACCGCGCCAACCTCCACTCCCGCACCGCCAGCCGCATCCTGCTGCAACTGGCCAAACAGCCCTACCGCAGCGAAGACGACATTTACCGCGCCGCCAAAAGCATTCGTTGGGAAGACTGGTTTCATGCCGGGCAAACCTTCAAAATCAAAGTGGAAGGCAAACGCGCCCGCGTGAAAAGCCTCGACTTTACCGCCCTCAAAATCAAAGACGGCCTGTGCGACCGCTTCCGCAGCAGCCAAGGCCAACGCCCCAGCGTAGACAAATCCAATCCGCACATACGCATCCACGCCTTCATCAGCGAACAGCATGCCGCCATCTTTATCGACACCAGCGGCGAAGCCCTGTTCAAACGCGGCTACCGCCAAGATACCGGTGCCGCCCCCCTGCGCGAAAACCTCGCCGCCGGCCTGCTCCTGCTCGCCGGCTACAACGGCAGCCAGCCTTTCCAAGACCCTTTCTGCGGCAGCGGCACCCTCCCCATCGAAGCCGCCCTTATCGCCACCCGTCGCGCGCCCGGCCTCGAACGCCGTTTCGGTTTTGAGCAGCTGGACAACTTTGATGCCGACCTCTGGCAGCGCCTGCGCCAAGAAGCCCAAGCCGCCGTGTTGCCGCAAGCTCCCGCACCCATCACCGGCAGCGACACCGACCGCCGCCTGATCCAAACCGCCGCCATCAACGCCCGCGAAGCCCAAGTGGCCGAACACATCGTGTTTCAGGTAGCCGACGTGCGCGACACCCGACCCAACGGCGAAAACGGCATCCTCCTCGCCAATCCGCCCTACGGCGTGCGCCTCGAAGAAATCCACACCCTGCACGCGCTCTACCCCCAGCTCGGCTCCTGGCTCAAACAGCACTACCCCGGCTGGCTCTGCGGCCTGCTCACCGCCGACCGCGACATGCCCAAACTCATGCGCTTGTCCCCCAAACGCAAAATCCCCCTCTACAACGGCAACCTCGACTGTCGCCTGTTCCTGCTCGACATGGTACGCGGCTCCCACCGCACACCCAAGGTGGAATAGCTGTATTTAAGCATCAAACAAAAGGCTACCTGAAAACCAGTACTCGGTTTTCAGGTAGCCTTTATTTTGTTTTAAATTAAGCTTATAAGTTTGGATTAGCCAAATTTTGAGGCGCCAGAATGCGATCGAGCTCGGCTTCGCTTAAGAGTTGGTGCTCCAGCACCACTTCGCGCACGGTTTTACCGGTTTGGGCGCAGATTTTGCCCACCAGATCGCCGTTTTCATGGCCGATGTAGGGGTTGAGATAGGTTACCAGACCGATGGAGTTGAAGACGTAGCGTTCGCAGATTTCGCGGTTTACCGTGATGCCGCGCACGCATTTGTCGGCCAGGGTAACGGCGGCGTTGCCTAAAAGCGAGATACTTTCAAACATGGATTGTGCGATAACCGGTTCCATCACGTTGAGTTGGAGCTGACCGGCTTCGGCGGCGAAGGTGATGGCGGTGTCGTTGCCGATTACTTTGAAGCAAACTTGGTTTACCACTTCGGGAATCACGGGATTTACCTTGGCGGGCATAATCGATGAGCCGGCCTGCATTTCCGGCAGGTTGATTTCTTTCAGGCCGGCACGCGGGCCGGAGGAGAGTAGGCGCAGATCATTGCAGATTTTGGAGAGCTTTACTGCAGTGCGCTTCAAGGCGCCGTGCACCATCACATAGGCGCCGCAGTCGGAAGTGGCTTCAATCAGGTTTTCGGTGAGCTTGCAGGGCAGACCGCTGATTTCGGAAAGTTTTTGCACCGCCAGCGGCGCGTAGCCTTGTGGCGTGTTGATGCCGGTGCCGATGGCGGTGGCACCGAGGTTCACTTCCAACAGCAGTTGGCGGGTGCGTTCGAGGTTGGTTTCTTCTTCTGCCAGCAGCACTTGGAAGGATTGGAATTCTTGGCCGGCAGTCATGGGCACGGCATCTTGCAGCTGAGTGCGGCCCATTTTTAGTATGTCTTTGAATTCATCAGCTTTAGCAGCAAAGGTGTCTTTTAGGTGTGCCAGTTTGCCCAGTAGATCGCCGATGCTGGTGTACACGGCCAGCCGGAAGCCGGTGGGGTAGGCGTCGTTGGTGGATTGGCTGGCGTTCACATGATCCATGGGGTTGACGATGTCGTAGTGGCCTTTGGCGTGGCCTAAGGCTTCCAATGCGAGGTTGGCGATCACTTCGTTGGTGTTCATGTTCACTGAAGTGCCGGCGCCGCCTTGGAATACGTCGGATGGGAATTGGTCGAGGCAGCGGCCTTTAATCAGCACCTCATCGCAGGCTTGGACAATGGCGGCGGCAATTTCGGGCTCGAGTGCGCCCAGCTCGCCGTTGGCTTGGGCTGCGGCTTTTTTCACCATCACCATGCTGCGTACAAACTGGGGCACGTCGGAAATCTTCTGCCCGGAGATTTGGAAGTTTTCCACTGCGCGCAGGGTGTGGATGCCCCAATAGGCGGCTGCGGGGATTTCGCGTTTGCCTAGGAGATCGTGTTCGGTGCGGGTTGTCATGTTTGGCTATCCTTTGAGTGGAGTAGGGTGGTTAATGCAGGCTGGCGACAGCGGTAGCCTAAAGATTGCTGATAGCGTACTGCACTATGTTGGGAGAGTGTTGGTTAGCATTCATTGCCAGCAAAATGATAGCAGTTAGTTGCTAGACATGATTGGCGTTAAATCAAAGAGGCTACCTGAAACAGTGAAACGGTTTTCAGGTAGCCTCATCGCGTGTGCTCAACGGAATCAATCAAGCGCCGAGCCGTTCGGCAAATTCATCGGTGGCCTGCACTAGGGCATCGGCGATGGCAGGGTTTTGCGCGTAGTGGCCGCTTTGGATAATACGCAAATCGGCCTGCGGCAGTGCCTGCTTCAAATCCCATGCGCTGCGGGTGGGGGTGCAGAGGTCGTAGCGGCCTTGCACGATGATGGTGGGGATATGCTGGATTTTGTGGGCGTTGGCCAAGATGGATTTATCGCCCTGCAACCACCCTTGGTGCATGAAATAGTGGTTTTCGAAGCGGGCGATGGCCAAAGAGGCTTGTGGGTCTTCGTCCACCGGTTTGGGGTCGAACCAAATCAGCCAGCTTTCCCAATCTGCCCAAGCTTTGGCGGCAGGCAGATGCACGGCGGGGTCGGGCGAATTAAGCATCCAATAATAAGCCTCAACTAATGAACCGGCGCGTTGCTCCGGCGGCACGGCGGCTAAATAGCGTTGCCATTGCTCGGGGTAAATCATGCTTACGCCGCCTTCTTCGCTCAGCCAATTAATTTCAATTTGGCGGCAGAGGAAAATACCACGCAGAATCAAGCCGCGTACACGGTCGGGATAGGTTTCGGCATAGGCGAGAGAAAGAGTGCTACCCCATGAGCCGCCGAATACCAGCCAGCTCTCGATGCCAAGCATTTTTCTTACTTTTTCAATATCTTCCACCAAGTCCCAAGTGGTGTTTTCGCGAGTTTCGGCATAAGGGGTGGATTTGCCGCTGCCGCGTTGGTCGATGATGATGACACGGTATTTTTCCGGATTGAAAAAACCCCGGCAAGCCGGACTAGATCCGGCGCCGGGGCCACCGTGCAGGAAGATAACAGGGATGCCTGCGGGATTGCCGCTTTCCTCCCAGTAGATTGTGTGGAGCTCAGATACAGGCAGCATGCCGCTGCGGAGTGGTTCTTGAATCGGATACATAAACTTCTCCTTAATTCAGAATTTGGACAGATATCGGTATTGCCTAACAGATGCTCATCGATACTCCGTTTGCCATCTGTATACAGATGTTCTAAAAAGGAATGATACGACGTTGGCTCGCTTTATGGTTAGCTTAATACTATCTGCAGCTTGCCGCCTGGTTTCATTCCTATTTGGAACGACTATATAACGGCTCCGGGCATATCGTAAGAATAATCATACACCATTTTGTTTATTTTTTAAATTTCCGTAAAGATTTGTTTTATTTAAATGGTTTAATAGAGTAATGGTTGGGCTGAAATACGCAATAGGTGCGGCTTGGCAGATAGGAATTATGTGTGGCTAAATAGCTTCATTTACATATGGTGGAGCGCCAGCGCCAGACCGTCAATCTACATGGAAAGCTGCTTCGGCAACATGAGGAAACAAAATAAAATAAAAGGCTACCTGAAAATTTAGCTTTGCAGAAACTTTGCTGCATTGCATTTTCAGGTAGCCTTCTTCTTTGCTTCTGATGCCATATCTTGCCTTGAGCAGAAACCTTTCTTTTTTGATTTAGCACAATAAATTACTTAATAAAGCTAAAATGATTGCGGTTTTCAGTTTGAGTTCTACGTTAATAAGATTTATTATCATAGTAACTTCGACAAGAAAAAATAATCAAAACCATTTTTGCCGTGAAACTACCAACTTCATTCTAGAGAGCTCAACTATGCCCACCATCCCACTCTCCCAGCTGCGCAAAGGAGCAGTTGCGCATATTGATTCCATTGTCCCCAATCCCGTGTTCGGCGAGCTCGATGCCTTGGTGTCGCGCCGTTTGGCGGATTTGGGCTTTTCCGGCGGCATGCCTTTGCAGGTGATTGCCGTGGGCGGCTTCGGACGCGGGCCGTTTGCGGTGCGCTTGGGCAACCAGTCGCAGTTTTCGCTGCGGCAGGAAGAGGCGGGGAAGATTATGTGCCATGTGGTCGATGCGGAACAAAAGCAGCCTGCACCTTAAAGGCTACCTGAAAGCGTCAGCTTCAACGAAGTTAAAACAAAAAAGCAGCCTGCACGCGGCAAACAGAAGAAAATTGAGAGAAATCAAAAAGGAAACACGATGGAACTGAGCTATTTCGCCCTAATCGGCGCGCCCAACTGCGGCAAAACCGTGTTGTTCAACGGGCTGACCGGCGCGCACGCCAAAGTGGCCAATTATCCGGGCGTAACGGTGGACAAGCGCGAAGGCGCGTTTTTGGACGACGAAGCCGTGCGCATTGTCGATTTGCCCGGCACATACAGCCTGCGCACCACCAGCCCCGACGAAGCGGTGGCGAAAGACGTGGCGGTGGGCAAACTCGGCATTCCGCCCGACGCCATCATTGCCGTGGCCGACGCGACCAACCTGCGCATGACGTTGCGCATGATTTTGGAACTGAAAACGCTGAAACTGCCGATGGTGGTGTCGCTGAACATGAGCGACGTGGCACAACGGCGCGGGTTGAATATCGACGCGGCCAAATTGAGCGAACTGTTGGGTATGCCCGTACTGGAAACCGTGGCCGTGAGCGCGTCGGGCGTGCAGGCGGTGCGCGAAGCCGTGGCGCAGTTGCCGCGCAAACGCTCGTTCCCCGCCAATCCGTCCGCGGCCGAACGCACATTGGACGAATTGGACAGCGACGCGCTTTATCACGAAGTCGAATCCATTTTGGCGCAAGTCGTGCGCACGGAAATGACCTTGCCCGCCTGGCACAAAAAATTGGACGAAATCGTGCTGCACCCCGTGTGGGGCGTGGTGTTGCTGATGGTCATCCTGTTTATGGTGTTCCAAGCCGTATACACTTGGGCCGCGCCGATTATGGAAGCCATCGAAGGCGGCTTCGGCTGGCTGGGCGAATGGGTGGCCGCCAATATGCAGCCCGGCATTTTGAACGATTTAATCGTGAACGGCGTGATTGCCGGCACAGGCAGCGTGCTGGTGTTCCTGCCGCAGATTACCATCCTGTTCGCCTTCATCCTGCTGCTGGAAGACTCGGGCTATCTGCCGCGCGCCGCGTTTTTGCTGGATAACGTGATGGCGAAAAGCGGCTTGTCCGGCCGTTCGTTCATTCCGCTGCTGTCCAGCTTCGCCTGCGCCGTGCCCGCCGTGATGTCCGCCCGCACCATCCACGACCCGCGCGAACGGCTGGTCACCATCGCCGTCGCCCCGCTGCTGACCTGCTCCGCGCGGCTGCCCGTGTATGCGCTGATTATCGCCGCCGTCATCCCCAACCAAACCGTGTTCGGCATATTCAACCTGCAAGGGCTGACGCTGTTCGTGCTCTATATCGCAGGCATCCTGTCCGCCGCACTTGCCGCCTACCTCATGAAACGGCTGGCGCGGATTAAGGGTAATGTGCAGCAGTTCCCGCTGTTGATGGAGCTGCCCACCTTCCGCATGCCCAACTTCAAACACATCTTAACCAGCCTGTGGGACAGGGTGAAAGCCTTCCTGAAACGCGCCGGCACGATTATTTTCGCGCTGACTGTGATTCTGTGGGGCTTGGTCAGCTGGCCTGCACCGCCCGAAGGCGCAACCGGCGCGGCAATCGATTACAGCCTAGCCGGCATGATCGGCCACGCCATCCAGCCGCTGTTCGCCCCACTGGGCTTCACTTGGGAAATGTGCATCGCCATGATTCCGGGCATCGCCGCGCGCGAAGTGGTCGTGGCCGCGCTGGGCACGGTGTATGCCGTGGGCGCGTCGTCCGAAGACGCGGTGCAGAACGCGCTGATTCCCATCGTCCACAGCAACTGGGGCCTGCCCACCGCCTTCGCATTTTTGGCCTGGTATGTGTACGCCCCCATGTGCGCCGCCACTTTGGCCGTGATTCGGCGCGAAACCAAATCGCTGAAACACACCGCTATCATTGCGGGCTATATGTTCACACTCGCCTACCTCGCCGCCTTCGCCGTTTACCAAATTAGTTCAAGGATTTTGTGATGCTTCAATATATTATCGTTGCCCTCATCATGCTTGCCAGCGCGTTCTTCCTGCTGCGGAAGTTCATGTTCAAACCCAAAAAAACGAAACACGATTGCAGCAGCGGCTGCGGCAAATGCGGCGGTTGCGGTTAGGCCTGCCGAACAGAAAAGCAGCCTGCACCCCATTTGAGGGAAGATGCAGGCTGCTTTTTTGTTTTAACTTCGTTGAAGCTGACGCTTTCAGGTAGCCTTTCGGAAGTTTGAGGCTACCTGAAAATTTTACTGCGCCAACAGTCAGGCACGGATTTGCGTGAAGAATAGGGCGGCTTGGAAGACGATATTCCTTTATTTAAAACAACAACATCACCTTCACACCTTGCATCGGGGCAGGCACTATGGTTTATTCTTCGGTTGAGTAAACAGACAATATAGTGAATTAAATTTAAACCAGTACAGCGT